>JBBUAW010000001.1:0-19435 GCA_038058475.1 Patescibacteria group bacterium
TTGCTTCCTTCAATTGACCCACATAATCCAGAATGGCATCCAGGTCATGAATTAAAGTCGCCTGTTCCGCTTCGTTAAGCGAGAGGCGCGCCAGCGCCGCGAGCGAGGTTAATTCCGCTTGGCTGATCATCAATTTATTTTATCACGACTTAAGCAAACGTTGAAATTCCGCTTCGTCTATTATTTTGACCCCAAATTCTTCCGCTTTAATTAATTTTTCGCCCGGGTCGGCGCCGGCGACCAAAAAATCAGTTTTATTAGAAACTGTCTCCACTACCCGCCCGCCGGCTTTTTTCACCAAAAGTTTAGCCGTCGGGCGCGCCAATGTTGGCAAGGTGCCGGTGAAAACAAAAATTTTGCCGGCGAGTTTTCCCGTCGTCAACGGTTTTGTTTCCATCGGTTGAATTTTAATCCGCCTCAGCAAGTTTTTGAGCATTATCTGATTGTCTGAATCGCGGAACCAACCATAAATTGATTGGGCGACCACCGGACCGACACCGGTGATGTTTTCTAATTTAACCTGATCGGCTTGTTGCAGATTGGTCAGGGTTTGAAAATTTTGGGCCAATAATTCCGCGGTTTCCTCGCCCACGCCGTCAATGGACAGGGCGATCAGGAGACGCGGCAAAGTTATCGTTCGCGCCCGCTTAATCGCTGCCAATAAATTCTTCACCGACTTGTCCGCTAACCGCGGCAAATCAATCAATCGGTCGTAAGTTAACAAAAAAATATCCGCGTAAGAATCAATCAGTTTGTGTTTTAATAATCGGTCAACCATTTTGCGCCCGAGACCGTCAATGTTGAAGGCGATTTTGGAAGCGAAGTGGTGAAAACGTCGTCGTTGTTGCGCCACGGAATTTTTTTTCACCAAGCGATAAGCGGCCTCGCCGGGTTTCCGTTCCAGCCGGCTGTCCGCTTCGGCTAGATATTTCGGCCAGTGGAATTTTTTTTCTTGGCCGGTGCGCAATTCTTTCAGGACGCCGACAATTTCCGGAATAATATCCCCCGCCTTGCGCACGATCACCGTGTCGCCCAAGCGCAAATCCAGCCGCTTGATTTCGTCCTCGTTATGGAGGGTCGCGCGCGCCACCGTTGAACCGGCGAGCAAAACCGGTCGCAGTTTAGCCACCGGCGTCACAATCCCCGTTCGGCCGACTTGGAAAATAATCTCCTCAATCACCGTCGTCGCCTCTTCAGCCGGAAATTTAAAGGCGATGGCAAATCGCGGTGCCTTGCCGGTGTAACCGAGCGCAGTTTGAAATTCGCGCTCGTTGACCTTCACGGCCAAACCGTCAATTCCATAATCCTCACCTTCCCGTTTTTCTTGCCATTTCTGCCAATAAGCCATCACCGTTTCTATGTCGCGACAAAAATGAAAATGCGGATTGACTTTGAAACCGAGCGCGCGGAGCCGTTCCAATTCTTCCATTTGCGTCGCGGGTAAAGGAAAATCAGCGGCGGCCAAATCATAAATAAAACTGTCCAACCGCCGCGCCGCCACGATTCTCGGATCCAGTTGGCGAATCGTGCCGGCGGCGGCGTTGCGCGGATTGGCGAACAACGGCTCGTCCCGCCGGCGGCGGGAGGCGTTGATTCGCGCCAATTCCTTCTTCCCCAGCCAAATCTCGCCTTCCACCACCACGCTCACTTCCTCGTTCAAACGCAACGGGATTGATTCCATTGTCCGAACATTGGCGGTTACGTCCTCGCCGACTTTGCCGTCGCCGCGCGTCGCGGCGGTTTGCAAAACGCCTTTTTCGTAGGTAAGCACGATTTTGAAACCGTCAATTTTCAATTCCGCCACATAGGTTGGACTGTCAAGGTTTAACCTTGACATAGGTAACCTTGACATAGGTATATTTACAACTTTCTTCACTCGCCCATCAAACTCTCTCATTTCCTCCGCCGTGAACGCGTCGTTGAACGACCACTGCGCCACGCGATGGGTGATTTTTTTAAACTCGGACAAGGGCGCGCCGGCGACGCGCTGGGTCGGCGAATCCGGCGTGATCAGTTCGGGATGCGCCGTTTCCAATTCAACCAATTCCCGTTTCAGCGAATCCAGCACCGCCGCCGAAATTTCCTCCCGATCTAAAACATGATAAAGATAGCGATGATGATTGATTGTCTCGCGCAACTTGGCAATCCGTTCGGCCGGATTTTGACTATTCACACACCTATGTTAGTGAAAAACCAGCGACTAATCAATATCAGTTTTATTATGCTGGGAGGAATTTCCTCCCAGTTTCTAATCTGTCATAATTTCTGGCGAACTGTGGATAAGTAAAAGTTATTTTCTTGACGGGGAGTGATAGAATTAGGGGTAATGAAAAAATATCTCGCCCGCTGGCCCTTTTTTATTCTAATTTTGTTCATCACCGTGTCTCTTTTTACCGCTTATGTCTTTTTTAATCCGCAAAGTGTTTTAGGTGATACTTCAAAAATCTTATCTGGTTTTGCTTGGAGTTCAAACATCGGATGGATCCAAATGGACAGTGACTTGGATAATGATGATGGTGATTACCCGGTAACTTTATCTGGTTCAGGGACAACCCTTGCTGGTTATGCCTGGAGTTCGAATATCGGATGGATTAGATTCGATCCGATTATTGGCGTTGATGGCAATGCTTTGCCAGCCGGTCAGACTGGCTCTAGCGCCCAAATAGCAGGTAACTTAGTAACAGGCTGGATCCGTGCTTGTTCTGTTTTCAAAACTGGTTGTGCTGGGAATTCTGATGTGAGTGATGATTTTGGTTTGAAACCAGATTCCGCGCGTGGTGGTTGGGATGGTTGGATTAATTTAGGCGGCACTAGTCCTAATTATGGCGTAACTTTTAATCCCAGTACTGGTGAATTTGATGCCGACGGTTCCGGTGGTAGTTTTGCATGGGGAGCCACAAATGTCGGATGGATTAATTTTTGTCCCAAAAATCTGTCGGGAGCCGTAACTAACGCTTGTGTTTCGGTAAATAGTCTTAATGCCGAGTGTCATGCCTACGATGCAATGGGAACGGAAATAACAGAAGACAACCCAATCAATATCGACGAGCAGGTCACATTTACTGTGACAGTTGGTAATAGTAATCCCGCTTTTCCCTACGAATTTTGTTGGGGTCAGGGCACTGGCAGTGGTTGTGGATTCCAAGATAACATACCGGGCGATGTTGACGCTTTGAATACTGTTAGTAATTCCATAAATTCCGAGAACAAAACTTTTACTGCCTCAGATCTAGCTGTCGGATCATTAAAGAGGGCGAGGGTTATGGTAACTGATAACCTCGACAGAATTGGTGAAGCATCTTGCCTAATTAAGTTGAAAGATAACAGCCAATCCACCTTGACCGTTTACGTTAACGGGAATGATACAGGTGGTAATAAAGGGATGGTTGATTCACAATCTCCGGCCTCACCTTCAATCGTTAATTGCCGAGCTAGCGATGGTTCATGCAGTGCCATTTATCTGATTGGCACAGTTGTTACCCTCAAGGCGCTGCCTGACTTGATACCACCTCTCAATACAGTGCCTTACAGTTTTAACTGGGAAACTGGCGTGTGCGATTCTAACCCCACCCCTGACACTTGCCAAGTTACAATGAGTAGTGATAGCGGCAGATCAGTAACAGTGAACTTCTATGATCCTAATCAGGCAATTAGTCTAGACGCCAGCCCAAAGTTTATCAAGATTGTCTATCAAGATGCTGGAAGACCAGCGACATCTAACAAATCTGTTATATCTAACAATTCCGCAATCCCCGCCAATGTTTGTGTGGAATCATTCGTTTCAGTTTCCGGGACAGACATCAACACAGTGACTAATACCGAGAGCAGGGTCCAGTGTAATGGGGGGAGTGTTACCGGCAGGGATTGCCGACCTAATTTCTGTTTTAATATCGGCCCTAATTCCACAGCCGATTTTTCTGTTAAAGTTCCAGACAAATCGGCTAGAGTCAACAACGGCTCACCTTACCGAATCAAATTAAAGGCCGGTTTGGGTGAAGTTATCATCAGATTTGAATATCAAGTGTCGGATGTCGGTCCGTAAGATCACGAAAATTTTTCGACTAAATTCTAGTGCGGACCCGTCTTTCCACCAAACGCGAGCTTGATGTGTCGCAGGTGTTTTGTCCAGACACGCTATAAAAAATTTTTCCCACATCTGAGCCTCCTCCGCCAGGTTCTAGTACGTAGTCGTCGGCAAAATTACCTGACAAGACTTTTACTACTGTCGCTTTCGCGCATAACCCCGATAAATCACCCGAACCAGTTAATTTATAGCGACTTGTTACATAATGAGCATTTTCTAATCCTCCTGAAAGGACTTCTTGTGGCATTCCCTCATCTCCGTCCACTTCAGCAGAGATAACTTTTGGGTTGGGCCCTTCTGCACAAGCAAATTTTTCCACGCCAATTGTTGGCATAGGGTTCGGAACATTAAGAAGCGAAGTAAAAACATCTAGTTGTCCAAATGGATTAGCGGCTGTGTCCACACCATCAATCGTCCTATTTAATTCATTGGTAAATCTGACGCAATCTAAAGCGCTTATGGCGATAAAATGAGCCAATTGTGACTCTTTACTTACTGCCGTCAAAATGATTTGCTTGTAAGTGATATTCAACAAACTCAAACTAATAGTCAGGACGATGCTAACCATTAACACTGCAAATAGAAGTGCGACACCTTGGTTTTGATTTTTATTATGGATTAGAGACATAACGATATAAGGTTATATTTCTTTCGGGTGTCCCTGCTTTATTAAACCAAGTAACTTTTGCTTCCAGTAACGCTTGTTTATCCGTCTGGATTGGCGTTATTTTAAGAGTCCGAGTGAATTCTTGGCCACTGTCACTACTATAATCATAAAAGCCACCTGTAGTATTATAAGTCATTTTACAATTATTATTGGCACCAGTACAAGCAGAGAAACTAAAGGAAATATTTGTTGGGATAATGGCCACGGCACAGCTGCTAGTCAAACAACTACTATCAAAACCATTTAAAAATGCCTGGGAATCTTCGCGATCATTTATGATTTGAGCGCCTGCGAGCTCTAATGCTTCTTGCGCTAAATAAGTGGCAATTAATTGGTTACCGGCATAATAACCATCGGTAATACCGCGCGTCGCCGCCGTCATTGGACCGAGAACGCCAACGATTAAAATCGTAATAGCCACCAAAGATTCAATTATAGTAAAACCCTGGGAAGTTAATGATTTTTTAATCAAATAATTGTTCATAATTGAATCAAATTTTCTTAACTGTGGTCTGGAGGTAAAAATTAGTTTGGGTTTTACCGGGGACTTGCCCCTCTATTATCATTGTCACTCTGACCGCGCCCAATAATTGATCGGGAATATAGAAACCGAGTTTACTGATATCAACTTCGGAAGAAGTTATGTCTTTATATTCAGTCGGTGTAGACCCGACAGTCCCGCACAAAGAACCTGTTTGAATACGACCACCTTGAAGACGATATCCTATGTATCTTTTAAATCCCGATAGACACTCATTTTTACTGCGAGTGGATACGAATACAATATTATCTTCATTAGTACATGCTGAGGAGCCGGAACATTTATGGGCCTCCCCCTCCCGCAAATTAAACACCATACTGTCCATCGCGAAGCTGACATTATCCATCGCGATTTTAATCGCTTGGGCTTTGCGGTTAACATCACTGATTGTAACCAGAGCGCCGGAGACAATCACCGCCACAATCGCGAACAGCGACACCGCCACCATAATTTCAATCAGGGTGAAGCCGGACCGAACGCGAAAGCGGGCGTGGCCAGCTTTGTTAGCCAGCCTCATCGTCGGATAAACTTTTAGCTTCATTAGGTTCGTTAGATTCATCATGATGGTTTAACAACTATCTGGCCGGTATTCCAAACTTCAATCGACCGCGTGTCATTTATCCTTGTTGATCGCAGAATTATTTTAACATAACTGGAACCCGGATTGTTGATAAAACTTGCTTCCGGATAAAAACGTTGAAAAAGAATGTCTAATGTTTGAGTACAATCGTTAGAATCATTACAAAGTTCTTTAACTTCCGCCGCGCCGCGAATCGCAAAATTTTCAATCACGCTGTTTGGGTCTTCATCGCTGTACCCGTCATTTGGATTTTTATCAGCATACAAATAAAAATTTTTCTTGCCCAAAACTGCGGGATTTAAATCAAAATAAATACCATAAGCTGAAAATTGAGTACTGGGATCCGCCCCCGCCGAGCGCGTGCCAATGCCGTAGACCTGTGCCTGGCGGATGGTGGTGGCGATTTCTTGGGCAATTAAATCCAGAGCGGTCTTGTCGCGGAAGGCCGGGAAATTGGCCAGCACCACCGCCGTCATAATGCCGAAGATGGTGAGCACGACCATCATTTCAATGAGGGAGAAGCCAGAAATAGCTTTTAGGTTTAAATTTTCAGGTTTTAGGATCATAAGAACGACACCCAATTTAAGACATCAAATTGGAATAGATAGACCAATACGGCGCCAGCGATGAGAAACGGCGCGAACGGCACTTCGCTTTTCAGGTTATGACTCCGCCAAGCGACCAGCGCGAGGCCGACGAGCGCGCCGAGCCAGAAGGCGAGAATCAGCGCCGACCAAGCCGCCGGCGCGCCCAAAAACAGACCGAGGCCGAGCGCGAGTTTGCCGTCGCCGAAGCCGAGCCAGCGGCCGCGCGAGGCGAACCATAAAAGCCAGAAACCGGCAAAGAAAATGAGACTGATGACCACGGCCCCGGACGGTTCGCCGCGCCAAACCGCTTGAAGCAAAGCGAGCGCGATGAAAGCGTAGACAAAGTGATCCGGAATGATTTTGTGCCGCCAATCATAAACTGTAATGACGACAAGTAAACTTAAAATCACCCAGTGGGCGATGAGCAACAGACTAAAAACATCACCGAGGCGCCAGTAGGCGCCGAGGAACAATAACGCCGTCAGCAATTCCACCAGCGGATATTGCCAGGAAATGCGGTGCCGGCAGTGGCGACAGCGGCCGAGCTGGATGACAAAACTCAATAATGGAATCAATTCAAACCATTTCAGCGGCGCGCCGCAAATCAAACAGCCCGAACGGCCACGGACGGTGTAGCCCGTGCCGTAACGGTAAATCACCACATTCAAAAAACTGCCGATGATTAAACCGAAGATAAAAATAACGGCGGAGTAAATAATTACCATAGTGTCATTATAGCACTCGTCTCTAAAAGCTAGAACCTAAAAGCTAGCTCGAGTTATCAACAACCGCCCCTAGCTTCATTCCGGCCGGGAAAAATGTTAGAATAACTTGAATGAAAAAACTTATGAATACAAAAAATTTGATTTTTATCGTCGCGTTGGTTGTTTTTTTGGGTTTGATAATTATTCCGGCGTTAGCTTGGCAAAATCCAAGCCAAGGACCGACTGGTTGCAGTGTTAATGATTTAGGATGCTACCCACCGATTAATGTGTCTAACAGTAGTCAACAAAAAACTGGTCATTTAGCCATAGGTAATGTTTTAAATCTGACTCTCCCTTACCAACTAGAAGTAAGTGGTACAAGTCTTTTTACTGGCCAAACACAATTTGTAGGGCAAACGCAAATTGAAAGTATAGACCAGTATTACCCAACAATATTTAAAGGCAACACAGATTTTTTTAACAACATAGTATCCTTTACCAGCGGTAAAGTAACATTCACTGGGGAAACTAATATCGTTCCTATCGCAGTTGCTAATAAAATACGAATATACCCCTTCGGCTCGGAGTCAGTTAGAAATAAGGTTTTAACCGCCGCCGATGACTTTGGACAAGTAGAATGGCGAGCAGCGGAAGTTGGTATAACAGCGACGGGAGAGGATGGCCAAATTTTGAAAAACACCAATGACGTTGCTTGGAAAGCGAGTAACATCATCTATGTTGACTCCAACGGCAACGGTACCGGGCGAATCGGTATCGGACCGGAGGGAGCCGACAGCCCCCCCAATGAGGGCCAAGGATTTGGTTACGCGCCACCTATCGGCCTAGGCTCACCGGACCCTGCCGCCCGGCTTGATGTGGCTGGTAAAATCAGAATTCGTGGAACGCCGCCGACCGACGCTCCGGCAATGGGTAAAATTTTAACTTCAATGAATGCGGATGGTCTAGCCGAATGGAAATTTATAGATACCGATTCTACAAATTTAAGTGTTAATCCAGCGAGCGGCCGTCTTGATTTTGCTGACTGTAATCCACCAACTGCCGGTCAAATCTGGCTCTGGAGTGGCGTTGCGGGTGGTTGGGTTTGTGTTAATTATAATCCTTTTACCATCAGTGGCACACCGGCCAGTGGTCATACTTTGCGTTATGACGGCACTAATTGGGTAACTAATCGCATTATTTACAACGATGGGACGGATGTGGTGATTTCCAGTTATGCTACTTCACCGACGACCGATACTAAACTAACTGTGCTTGGAAAATCTGGGATTAAAGTTACAGGCGGAGGAAGTACCCCTAGTATTAACGAAGTCTATGGACTTTATAGCGAGGTTCCGGGGTCTACTGGGCTTGTATATACTGCGGCTATCCGCGCGCAAGCCAACACTGCTAATCTTTCAAATCCTGTCTATGGCATCTATCAAACCGGCACAGCAAAAAACTACTTTCAAGGACCGGTTGTTTTATACAATAATACCGCGGGAGCGGTCAAACCGTCCTGTGTCGCAAGCTATCGCGGGATGTTATGGTACAATCAAGGAGCGGGAGGGACCGATACAATAGAGGTTTGCGCGCCAATTAGCGGCGCTTATAGTTGGCGCGCGTTGTTTTAGACCATTTCCTAACCACTGGCAAGTAACCACTGGCGAGGATAGTCCTCGCCAGTGGTTTCGCCAATTACTCACCGGAAAAATCAACCCAGTCTTTGATAAATTCGTCAAAATCGCGGCGGGTTTGAAAATAATCCGGGAAAGCTTTGGGGTTGTTAATAATTGAATCGGATGGTCTGGTCCGTCCGGAATAATACGGATAGCTTGAATATTCATAGTTGGTTAAAAATTTTCTGGCTGTTTCCGGCTGGCGAATAGTTTTATTTTTCCAGCCGCTGGGGTCGCTGATTTTCACCGGATTAAGATGAATGTAAGCGAAGAGATATTTTAAGTAAGTGTCGTTATCAACGTGCGTAGCCTTGAAAGTACCCTCAAAAAGTTGTCCGGTTCGAGTATGTTTTTTATTGAAATACATTGAATAACCGGTCAGCAACTTTTTCATAAATTGCGGTATCCCCGGTGTTTTGTTATTTTCCTTTTCTCTGATCAAAAGGTGGAAATGATTCGGCATGAGGCAATACGCGCCGACATCAACCAATTTGTCTCCAAATGAACGCAACCAGAGTGCTGTAATTGGCGAGGATAGTCCTTGACAGTAGTCACTCAACTGCACAGTCTGACGAAAATTGGCAACGTGAAGCAAGATCAAAAATCTTAAATAATCGCCATAATCCAAGAAGATGATGCGTTTTTCGGTGCCACGATTATAGAGATGGTAATATTCCCCCGAGGCGAAACTAAATTTTCTTTCCATCACTCCCAGTTTACGCCCCACACCACCACTGTCAAGGACTATCCTTGACAGTGGGATAATACAAAGAAAATCCAGCATTTGCTGGATTTTCTGACTGGCGAGGACTATCCTCGCCAGTGGCTATATCCTCGCCAGTGGCTAAAAATCCCCGCCACGGCGGGGATTTTCTTTGTCAAGGTTTAACCTTGCCGGAGGCTAAATAACCTTGCCGGAGGCTAAAATCCTCGATAGTGGCTAAAATCTCTTTGATTACAAGTTATTGCACAACACATCAGTAGAAGCATAACCACTTGCAATTTCCACTGCACCATCATCACCCGCTGTAGCCGCAACAATCGTAATTCCAGAAAAACCAGTACTGTCAACACAATATACAGTACTATTATTTAACTCGACAGCCGCTCCCCAAGAAGCGTTAAGAGCGGTAGCATCCGCACCACTCATTCCGCAAGATACATCGTAAGTTGCTGTCTGGGAATTCACTGCGGTAACCAAAGAATTAAGACCTCCTGTCGCAGTAGAACTACAAAGAGCTATAACATACTCTCCACTATTATTAGCACCTAACTCTGCCTGAGATCGCATGGAAGACATAGATGCGCTCGCCGACGCATCCTTCGCCTTATTCCTTGCACTGCCCAAACTCGTCAGCACAATCCCCGACAGAATACCGATGATGGCGATGACGACGAGCAATTCAATCAAGGTAAAACCTTTCTTAAAATTCAAATTCATAATTTTCATAATCATTTAATAATAATTAATAACTTTTCGACTTTTGGTTTGGCTTTAATAATACTCAATAAAATAAATCGGCGCAAATCACTTTTCCACACCGACTTTCTGCTCAAGATAAGCTACCCGGATACGCAAACTGGAGAAATCATTTTCCAATGAAGCCATACTTCGAACCAACGGTCCAAGAGTTCCTTTAATATCGCGAATATCCGAGCGGATAGCGCCAAATTCCAGATCCATTCTTTGATGAATCTCATTAAACCGTTGGTCTATTTTCTCAAACTGGTCATCCACTTTCTTGAACCTTTCATCCACCGCGTCAAAACCATGCTTAACCATCAGGGCTAAGTCTTCAAGCTCGACCTTCTTTTTTTCTTTAGCCATATAGGGATTATAGCACGAGCCGGAAAATGGCAAGTGTGGATAATCCGCCTCATCGGCGGATTAGATTCCTTGGGCTAAATTGTAGATTGGCATCAGGACCGAGGTGAGCAAGATACCGACCATCACGCCGAGTATTACGATCATCGCCGGTTCAATCAAATCCACCAGCGTTTTGATTTCATTTTCCACTTCGCGGCGATAAAAACGGGATAGAGTCTGAAGAACGAAACCGAGTTTGCCGGTTTCCTCCCCGACTTTCATCATTTGAACCATAATCGTCGGAATCTCATGATACTTATACATCACCGCCGAGATTAGCGAGCCGGATTTCAGATTGGCGCCGGCTTCAATCAAGATTCCCCGGTAAACCTCGTTGTCCACCACTTCCGAAGTAATCTCAATCGCCCGGACCATGGAAATGCCGGAGGTCAGCATTGTAGACAAATTGTCGGCGATGCGCGAGAGGTAAATTTTGCGATAGAGGTTGCCGATATAAGGCACGGCCAGTTTGAAACGGGACAAGCTGGCTTTGCCGATGTTGGTTTTAACATAACGGGTGACAAACACCGCGAGAATCACTAATAAAATAAACAAAAACACGCCGTAATTGACGAAAAAGTCGGAGATGCCGATGACGATTTTGGTATAAATCGGAATCTCCTGGCCGGTTTCTTTTAAAATGTCGGTCAGACGCGGAATGACGAAGGTGAGCATCAAAATCATCACGCCGACGAAGGATAAAATGATGAAAGCCGGATAAATCAGGGCGTTGCGGGCTTTGGACGACAATTCGTAGGCCCGTTCCAGATAATCGGCCAGATAATTAAAGTTGTCGGAAATTTTGCCGGACTCTTCGCCGGCGGCGACCATATGAACATAAAAATCGGAGAAGACTTTCGGGTGTTTGGATAGAGCGTCGGAAATCGGCACGCCGGCTTTGATGTCGTCGGTAATCTCCGTTAAAATGCGGCGCAGATTCGGATTTTCCGATTCGGTCGCCAGCATCCGGAAAGTGGACAAAGCCGAGACCTTGGCCTCAAAGAGCGTGGCGATCTGGCGCGACAACATTACCACATCTTTGTTTTTCACCCGACTGGACGACAACAACCGCGTCAACCACGAGCCGGCGCCCTCGGCTTTGATGTCAACAATAATCAGGCCGCGATTTTGAAGCGAAGCGATAGCCAGATTGACATTCGGCGCCTCCACCGTGCCACTCTGTTCTTGGCCGTCTTTGTTGGTCGCTTGGTAATTAAATATCATACTATAATAATCGATCCAGAGTTTTCGGATTCAACGAGTGACGATAAGCGTTTTCGGAAGTAATGTCGCCCCTCTGAACCAATTCCGCCAGCGAATGGTTCAAATCCACCATCCCCTCCTCCGAGCCGGTTTCAATCACCACGTCAATCTCCGCCGTCCGACCCTCGCGGATTAAATTGGCCACGGCGGTGTTGTTAATCAATAATTCATAGGCCGGAATCAAACCGCCGGACACGCGCGATATGAGCCGTTGCGAATAAATGCCGATCAGCGAGCTGGCCAATTGGACGCGAATTTGCCGCTGTTGATTGGCCGGAAACGAATCAATAATCCGGTCAATCGTCTGGGACGCGGAATTGGTGTGGAGGGTGGACAAAATCAAGTGGCCGGTTTCGGCGGCGGTCACCGCCGTGCTGATGGTTTCGGGATTCCGCATCTCGCCGATCATCGCCACATTCACATCCTGCCGGAACATTGAGCGCAGGGCGGTCTGGAAACCGCGCGTGTCAAACCGCACTTCGCGCTGGTCAATGATTGAGCGGTCGGAAGTGAAAATATACTCAATCGGATCCTCAATGGTGATGATATGTTCCGCGCGCTCGGTGTTGATCAGTTGAACCATTGAGGCGAGGGTGGTGGATTTGCCCTGCCCGACCGGGCCGACCACCAGAAAAAAGCCCTGCTCGCGGCGCGCGAAATCAACCAGGCGCTCGGGCAGATTAAGTTCGGCCAAACTTTGAATTTTGGTCGGAATCAGCCGGAAAGCGGCGCCGACGAATCCCTTCTGATAAAAAGCGTTGCCGCGGAAACGGACTTGGGCGGCGGCGCTGTAGGAAAAATCAATTTCTTTCTGCTCCAAAAACAACTTCCGGTTCGGTTCGCTTAAAACTTCCAGCACCAGCCCCATCGTGTCTTCGGCCGTTAAAATCGGTTTCTTGACAATCGGAATCAGGTCGCCGGAAACGCGAATGGTCGGGTGCCGACCGGCGGTCAAATGTAAATCCGAGGCGCCTTCTTTGGCGACAATTAAAACTAAATCTTCCAGCTCGCGTTTGTAATCATTCATTTTTCGGCTTTTTCTGTTTGGCGATTTCGTTCACCCTGCTGACCACTTCCGACGGCGTCGCTGAGGCCTTGACGATGTAGCCGTCCACTCCCAACCCCAGTCCTTTCTCAATATCTTCCTTATTGCCGAGGTTGGACAGAATGATCGCCGCGGCGCGCGGCAACTTGCCTTTCTCTTTCAAGGTTTCAATCAACTTGAAACCGTCCATTTCCGGCATAATGACGTCAATCAGATAAATCGCCGGTTCAAAACCAGCCGCCAATCGTTCCAAAGCTTCGGCGCCGGATAAAGCCGTCTCCACGACGAAACCGCTCTCGCTGAATTTGAGCGAATACATATCCAGCAGGAACTTATCATCGTCAACAATTAAAATTTTTTGTTCCATAACCGATTAATTATACTACATTATTAATGGGCTACAACTTACTCACTTCCTCAAAAGGCACAATCCCCTCAAAAGCCTTTAAAAGACAATCTTCGCGCATGGTTAATAGGCCGTTGGCGCGGGCGATCTTGGTAATTTCCGTTTCCGACGGATTGGTCAAAATAATCTGCTCCAATTCTTTAGTCATCTCCAACACTTCAAACACCGCGATCCGACCTTTGGTCCCGCCCGGACAAGTGGCCGAGCGCTTAGCCCGATAGACCGCCGCCGGCACATTCAATTTATCCCGGAAATGTTTGGGGATATCAGACAATTCTTTATCCACCATCGCTTTGATTGAATCTTCAATCGGCACCGCTTCTTTTGATTCCTGACACAGGGTCGGCACCAAACGTTGGGCAATGGCGAGAATCAGGGTGGCCGGAATGAGATAAGCGTCCACTCCCATATCAATCAACCGCGGGATCACGCCGGCGGTGTTATTGGTGTGGAGAGTGGCTAGAACCAAGTGGCCGGTCAGTGACGCCTGCACTGCTAATTTGGCCGTTTCCGAATCGCGAATTTCCCCGACCATAATAATGTCCGGATCCTGCCGCAAAATTGACCGCAAACCGTTGGCAAAAGTGAAATTAATTTCCGGCTGGACTTGCGACTGGTTCATGCCGGGCACATTGTACTCAATCGGATCTTCTAGGGACACGACATTGTTTTTTTCGCGGTCAATTTCTTGAAGCATTGAATACAGCGTGGTGGTTTTACCGGAGCCGGTCGGTCCGGTCACGAGCACTAACCCGAAGGGCCGCTTTACTTCCCGATTGATAATTTCCAAATTACCCGGCGATAAACCGAGCGAGGGCAAGGTGATTAACGTCCGTTCCGGATCCAGAATCCGAATCACCACTTTCTCGCCGAAATAAGTCGGCAGAGTGGAAACCCGAAAATCTATTTTCCGGTTCTCAATCCGAGCCGAAAACCGGCCGTCCTGCGGCTTGCGCCGCTCGTCCAGCTTCATATTCGTCAGAATTTTAATCCGCGCCACGACCGCGTCGTGCACGGCGTTGGGCAAAAAGAGCGAGGTGTAAAGCGCGCCGTCCACCCGGAAACGCACCTTGACGCGGTCGCCCACCGGTTCAATGTGAATGTCGGACGCGGAACCGGAAGTGGCGTGTTGCAGGATAACCGCGACAATTTTTGTCACCGGCGCCTCTTCAATGATTTTCGCTTCGTTTTCGGCGCCGGGGGTAACTGGCAACGCCACGCCTCGGCCCTCGCCTTCAGTTTTCGCTTTCTCAATTTCCACATCCAGATCGCTTAAGGCCTTGGAGACCTGACTCGTCAATCCCTCGTAACTTTTCAAAACATTATTGAAACTGGCTTGAGAAATGCGGAAAATTTTGTACGGAAAACCGAGTTTGGACGCAATAAATTGAAGCGCGTCGCGCGCTTCCAGATTGTTCGGATCCATCATCCCCACTTCCAGCACCCCCTCGTAAAACCGCAAGGGCACGAACTGATAATAAGCCACGGAGTTGCGGGAAATGTAGTTTAAAACTTCCGGCGGAATTTGATGATCCGGCGGCACCTCTCGAACCGGAACGATTCGGTCAGTCTCGGTCAAATCAATTGGATTTGATTTATCGTCCACGAGTGGTTGAGGCGGCGCCAGGTAGTGTGGTTGAGGCCGATTCACCAACTAATAGGTCGTCAGCGCCCGGCGGCGTGAAGGGATTCTGTCGACCGCGAGGTTCGTCGCCTAATTCGCGCCGGAAATTTTCCAAGCTTTTCCAGACGGGATGATTGAAGACTAATTCTGGTTCCAATTGGATGTCCCGCACCCGCTCCAATAATTTGAAAAACTGATCGTCTACCGGCGCGGCGGGGTTGATTGAGGACGATAATGGTTCCACGCCGGGCGTCTCGGGCGGCGGACCGGCGACAAATACAAAACGATAAACAAAAAAGGCCGCGATGATTGCCACCACGATGAGGATTAGACGAAAAATGGCGCGTTTAGTCATAAATAAAATTATTTCAACCAATAAGTCCGCAGGGTGAGTTGATAATCGTAAAGATTCCGTTCCGCGGCGGTGAAAGACAGCGACTCAATATCAACCAAACGTAAACTCCGCGCCAAATCGGATAAAAATAATTTCAGAGTTTCGTAAGAAGCGGAAACCGAAAAACTGATGGCCGCGGAAGGGTCGGTGGTTTTGACGCCGGCGGTTGCGTCAGTTGACGGTGGCGGTTCGCCTTCTTTCGCTTCCGCCTTGACGATATTCGGATTGCGGACAATCAGGCCGGATTTTTTGGCGATGTTGTTAATGTCAATAATCAGACGGACATTATCAATGTTGTTGGGCAAAAATTCATTCAAATTTTTCTTATCCGCCGGATCAATCTGATTGTCGCGATCAATCAACTTATCCTGTTGCTTTTTAAATTCAGTTGCGTTGTCCAACACCACCGACAAATTTTTCTGTTGAATCTTTAGGGTGTCAATCGCCTGAAGAATCGGGGTCGTGAAATAAAAGAAGGTGACTGCCGCTAAACCTAAAATTAAGAAGGGTAAAATTATTTTCATGGTAGGGACGAAATTAGAGCTTCACTGTAAGACAAGAGTTTCGGATTGAGATCTAGTTTCAAATTGAAGGAAACCCGGCCGGCGGCATCGGCGCTTAAATCGGAAAAAACAAAATCTTCAATGTCCCGATTGGCCGCCATAAAAACAATGGACTGACGCGCCACGCCTTCGTAATCGCGCGCCTGGCCGCGCAAGGTTAGACTGGCGCCGGTCTGCGTCAAGCTAGTATAGCGAATTGACTTTAAAGTTTGCTCCTCCAGAAATTTAAAAATGGGCAGAAAAGTGCGGTGTTCATTAAGGATTGATTGCGCGCGTTTCAGTTGCTTATTCAAAGTTTCAATGGCCAAAATTTGCTCTTCTTCAATCGCCCGCCGGTGGACATCAATTGAAGCTAATAAACCGCAACCGGCCACTGAATCGGCATTGGCCGACGGACAGGGACGATTGATTTCCGCCGCCAGCATATTTTTATAAACAAACGCGCCGCCGAAAAACAACAGGGTAATTAATAAAATTACAACGGCTAATACAAAAAACAAACCGAACGGTTCCGCGCGCGGCCGCGCCTCCTTCGTTAAAACTTGTTTGGGAATAAATGATGATTGAATTTCGTTCGCCATAAAAAATTAACTACTCCGCGTTCCCCAGATGACGCAAGGCCAAACCCATCGCCACCGCGAAACCGGGACCGGTTTTTGTCAGCACTTCGTTAAGAAAAGCCGGATACTCCACTCGGGCAAACGGCTCGCCGAGGCTCACCGGTATTTCGAAATTCCGGCCGGCCAATTCCAGCAACCCCTTGAGCAAGGCTCCGCCGCCGATTAAAATCACTTTCTCAATTGACCGCCGCTTGCGCGCCTCATAAACGGTCAGCACTTTGTGCGCTTCGGCGAAGATATACTCAATAATCGCGCTCACCAAGCCGGACAGATTCTGCCCCTCGTAATTTTCCACCAGACCGACCGCGCGTTTAATCTCTTCGGCCTTGGCGAACGGCACGCCAAGCGACCGTGACAGCGCCAGGGTAATGTCTTGCGCGCCCTTGCTGATGGTGTGCGAGAGCCGGACGATGCCGTAATCCACAATGGCTAGCTTGGTGGTGCCGGCGCCGAAATCCAGAATGACGGTCGCGCCACGCTCGCCGGCGAAAACCGAACGGATCGCGCTGAAGGTTTCAATCTCAAAGAACGCCGGCGTCAAATTCACGGCTTTCAGATATTCGGCATAGCGACTAATGACTTCCTTATGGATGGCGGCGATCAGCACTTCCGTTTTTCTTCCTCCGGTTTCGCCGGCCGACTGATCGGCGACCCGCGGCATCACCCACCAATCAAGTTCCACTTCCGAAATCGGCACCGGAATATACTTTCGCGCTTCCAACGGGATAATTTTATCCAGTTTTGAGCCGCTCAAAGCCGGAGGCAACTCAATGATCGAGAGCAAACTGGAGCGCAAAGGAATGGCCACCGAAGCGGCTTGAGCATTGATGTTGGCCTCGCGAAAAAGATCGCCGAGCAATTCCACCATTTTAGCGCTCGTGAGATTGGAAACTTGACCGACCGCCAGATCGCCGTAGGGACCGACGGCAATCTCGCCGTAAGTTTCCAGCACCGCCCGACCTTGTTCATTCCGTAATTGCACCGCCTTCACTGACGAGTGGCCAAAATCCAAGCCCACCACTCGCTGATCTTTTTTTTGCCAAAGAGCTAAGTGATCAAGATGGAGAAATTTAGCGAATGCGGTTGCCGTAGCCATAATACTTTACTAAAGTATTGTAGCATAGGTTAAGTATACCATTAAAATGTCTTCATTTATCCACAGTTCGCTCAATCAGCTGATTGATTTGATTTTACCGCGCGTTTGCCTCGGTTGCGGCGCGCGCGGTTTTGATCTTTGTGATTATTGTCTTAATAATTTGCCACCGGCGGAAGAAGTGACCGCCGGTGGCGGCGCGCTTTATGCTTACCAGACACCGGCGATCAAAGCCGCGATTTGGCAATTTAAATATCGCGGCGCCCAAAGAATCGGAATCCGGTTTGGTCAGGAATTATACCGACGATTCGGCCAGCGGTTTTCCCGGCCGGAAAATAAATTATGGCTGGTTCTGCCGGTCCCCTTAAGCGCTGCGCGACGCCGCGAGCGCGGTTTTAATCAAGCGGCGGTGATTGCCAAGACGTTTGCCGATTCGGCGCCGGCAAAATTTCACTTTGTTGACGATCTGCTCATTAAAATTAAAGACACGCCGACTCAAGTTTCCGTCAAAAACCGCGCGGCGCGGCTGGCCAATTTAAAAAACGTTTTTGCCGTTCGCGAACCGGAAAAAATCGCCGGTCAAAAAATAATTTTGATTGACGATGTTTTTACCACCGGCGGCACCTTGGCCGAAGCCGAACGCGTTTTGCGCTGGGCCGGCGCGAACGCGGTTTCGGCCTTAACGATTGCCCGCGGATAAAAAAGTCCCACTGGTTGTTGATTAACGAAGTGGGACCCATGAGAGACAAGACGGGTCAGACGAGCCGATAGTCCAATTGCTCGCACAAGCCGACAAACGGGCTTGGAATGGCGCCGGTGTTGAAATGAAGCCGGTGTTCTTCCATCCATTTGGTCACCGCGCCGTCGCCGATAAAAACTGGAGGGATCGGCGCGGCCGGCAAACCTCCACAGACAATTGTTAAATCGTTCGTTTGAGAAGTGATTAGGGTTGATTGCAGTTCAATCGGGCAAGGGCTGTCAATCAACCGAATCGGAAAGACCCGATTTTCCAGTCCGTTCACACCAAATTGGACGGTGGAGCGCCGTTCAAGGAACCGCGCGACCGGCAGGGAGCAAGTTCTTTCCCGGCAATTAACAATCAATCGTTTGCCGTTAAGCACTCCGAGTTTCAGCACTCTCGTCTTCCCCGGTAGGAGCGGTGGCGGTTGGTACGGGTACGACGGCGATTCAAGAATTACCCCGCCGCGCGGTGTTGGCGGCTTGTGTTTCTCGGTCACCGTCAGGATCAATTGCCCCAGGCATAATTCAAGCCGAGAATCCAGCTCAATCAACGCCTGCAAAACGGGATCGTTCTCCGGACCGAACAACAAGAAAACAAGATCTCGCCGCGGATCGACGGATGAATTGCCAGCTGAGACACTATTCCTGATGCTTTCTATGAGTCTAGAGCGCTCTCCCTTCATCGTTGCCAATTGCTGGCTGGCAGACAGAATCTCGTTACCCAACAAACTTAACCTGACATACGCCCGATCGGTCGCATTTTGTGTTGCCATCGTTGCTTCCTTTCAAACTCAAAGACCTGACTGATAAACACCCAAAACCGATTTTGACCCTATCATAAAGTGGTTAGAAACAAAAGAGTGTGTTAATTTAGATAAAGATTATATGGAAGAGTGCCGGAGCGGTTAACGGAACGGTTTGCTAAACCGTGGCCTCTCAAAAGGAGGCCCGTGGGTTCGAATCCCACCTCTTCCGCCAAT
>JBBUAW010000002.1:0-5888 GCA_038058475.1 Patescibacteria group bacterium
GAACCGAGACTAAATCCTCCCAAAGGACTCGTGCTACCGTTACACTATACCCCGAACCTAAAATTTACAAAATAATATCAGGCAAATAATCAATTTTTAATTGATTGCCGTTTTTATCAAGATAAACAGAAACAATATCAATTTGCCACTCCATACTATCATCAATCTTCTTGCTTAATAAATAAGTCTGAATCACGCGACTCAATCGTTGACGTTTCCATAGATGAAGATTATCTTCTGGTTCGTAGTCATCACTCCCCTCGCCCAGTAATTTATCGCGCGAAACAGTTTTGACTTCCACAAAATGAATAATGGCATCTCTGTTGGCCACAATGTCTATTTCTCCCCATTTCTGCCAATAATTCCGATCAATTATCTCAAAACCCTGCTTTTCTAGAAATAAGCTGGCTAAATCCTCGCCCTTTTTACCAGTGATTTGTTTGTCTTTTTTGACCATTATGTCTTTTATACACACAATCCACAGAATTATCCACAGTTTTAAGGTTTTTTATCGGACTTATTTCTGATTTGTCCCTGATTAATATCAGATAAACTGTGCGGGTAGGCCCGCACACTAATTTTTGTTTCGGAAAAGTTCCAGACTTGCAGATAGTCGATTAGTGAGTTGCTTCCTTGCTTGACCTCGTAATTTTAACATTGTTTCCCTATATCTCGCATCTACTTCCGCTAAATATGCTTCATAGTAAAGAAGAACCATAGGTATTCTTGGTTTTGTTGAAGGAACTTTTCCAGAATTATGTTCAATAAAGCGTTTCCTAAGATTGTTTGTTGACCCAATATATAATTCGTCGTCTTTCGTGCTCCCAAGAACATAAACATAGAACATAATTCAAAAACAAAATTTAGTGTGCGGGTAGGGAGAATTGAACTCCCGTCTCGTCCTTGGCAAGGACGCATTCTACCACTAAACCATACCCGCCTTCGCTACGCTTCGGCGGGCGAAGCCCGCCAGCGAGTGTGTCCCCGGGAGGATTCGAACCCCCAATAACGGTTCCGAAGACCGTTGTGATATCCATTTCACCACGAGGACGAACCGCCCGTTTGTAGTTTAACAAAAGATGGTTAAAGCGCAAAATTTAAGCTAAAATAGGCGAAATGAAAATTCCAGAAATTATTTTGAATATCACCGAGATTCTGGCTAAAAAAGGTTTTGCCGGTTATTTGGTTGGCGGTTGCGTCAGAGATTTATTGATGAAAAAAAAGCCAAAAGATTGGGATATTACGACTGATGCCACCCCAGAACAAATTGCTGAATCTTTTCCTAAAACTTTTTATGAAAACACCTACGGCACGGTGACGGTAGTTAACGAGCAAACGGAAGATGAAAGTTTACGCCATGTGGAAATTACCCCTTTTCGCCAGGAAACAAAATACTCGGATAAACGTCATCCTGATCAAGTGATTTTTACCAAAGATTTGGAATCCGATCTTAAAAGACGCGATTACACAATCAATGCTATTGCTTATGAGACAATTAAAAAACAAATTATTGATCCATATAAAGGACAGAATGATATAAAAGACAAAATTATTCGCGCGGTCGGCAATCCTGAAGAAAGACTGAAAGAAGATGCATTAAGAATTATGCGAGGCGTAAGATTAGCCGTAGAATTGGGTTTCACGATTAACATTGAGACGATGGAGGCAATGGTAAAAACATCCAATCTGCTTGATTTTATTGCTCAAGAACGAATTCGCGATGAATTTTGCCGTATTTTAAACACAAAAAACTTAATGCCGGGGATTGTTATTCTTCAGAAAATCGGCGCATTGAAACAATTTCTACCAGAATTAGAAGAAGGTATTGGGATGAAGCAAAATGGGGACCATAAATACGAAGTCTGGGAACATATTTTACGCGTGGCTCAACATGCCGCCGACCGCGACTGGCCGTTACACGTGAGACTTGCCGCTCTTTTTCATGATATTGGTAAACCAAGAACTAGGCAATGGAGTGAGGAAAAGAAAGATTGGACTTTTTATGGTCACGATGTTATTGGAGCAAAAATGACCAAAAAATTAATGGAAAGAATGCGTTTCACTGGAAACACAATTGATGTGGTGGTAAAACTGATTAGAAATCATATGTTTTTTAGTGATATTGATAAAATTACCCTATCAGCGGTGAGAAGGATTATTGAGAATGTGGGACGTGAAAACATTTGGGATTTAATGAAAGTGCGTAATTGCGACCGAATCGGTATGGGGCGGCCAAAAGAAAGCCCATATCGGTTAAGAAAATATGAATCAATGATTGAAGAGGCGCTTCGTGATCCAACTTCAGTCAAGATGCTGAAGATTAAAGGTGAAGATGTTTTACATGAAACAGGATTATCACCGAGTCCAAAAATTGGTTATATTCTTCACGCTCTACTTGAAGAAGTTTTAGATGACCCAAAATTAAATACGGAAGATTATTTAAAAAATAGAATTAAAGAATTAGTTAATTTGCCAAATGAAGAACTTAAACGGATGGGCGAGAAAGGGAAAGAAAAAAAAGAGATTATTGAAAAAGAAGAAATAGAGAAAATACGCGGTAAATACTTCGTAAAATAGCCCATAAAAACAAAAACCCCATCCGCATTATTTTGGGATGGAGCGTCGACATGAAGATAGTTTCTGTTATGTCCGGTGTCCAAAGTAAGTAAAAGACAAATTGAATTCATCATGTCTTTTAAGACCCAATCATATCCGATGCAATTTTACTAAAGGACATTCTAAAGGACAAGACCCTACCTGTGGATAACTTTTTGAACGATTTTATTGTTTTTTCCGATGAAAGCGTTCGTGCACCGAGCGGAGTTCGCGGTCGGTGATGTGAGTATAAATTTGGGTGGTGGAAATGTTGCTATGACCAAGAAGTAATTGGACGGAACGGAGATCGGCGCCGTTGCGCAAGAGATCGGTGGCAAAACTATGACGCAAGGTGTGCGGCGTAACTTTTTTCACAATTCCCGCTTTGGCCGCATAGAAATTAACCAATCGCTCAATACTCCGCGGCATCAACCGAGCAGAATTTCGGCTGATAAATAGCGCTTCTTCGGTATCTTGACGCTTATCTAAATAAGTTTTTAGAGCTTTTTTCGCCTCCGGCGAAATAAACACCAGTCTGATTTTCCCGCCCTTGCCGCGGATGGAAAACTCGCCTTGGTTTAAATCCAAACTGTCACGATTGAGCGCGCATAATTCTGAAACGCGGAGGCCGGTAGAAAAAAGGAGTTCCAAAATCGCCCGATCGCGCCGGCCTAAAGCGGTGTTGACATCAGGTGAAGTCAAAAGACGGGTTAATTCTTGTGGGCTAATTAAATCCAATTCTTTACGTTCAACTTTGGCCAAATCAATCGCCGTTGACGGCAAAACGGAAAGCTCTCGTCCTGATAGGTACTTAAGAAAAGTGCGCAGGGCAATCAAATAATAGTTTTGCGAATTTTTTTTCAGACCGCGGCGATTCAGCGCCAGACGAAATTGCCGGATATTGTCGGTTTTTATCTCTGACGGAGAAACAACACGGCTGAATTCAAGAAATGATCGCAGATAACGGTCGTAATTAGCCACTGTTTTCAAGCTCCGGCCGCGTTCAATTTCCAGATATTCCAAAAATTCCTGTTTCAGTTTACTTAAATTGTTCATCATTTTTTAGACTTTTCCAGTTCTGATTTTAGCATATTAAAAATAAAAAATTGTGCGACATAGAAATGATTGACTTTTTCCATCATCTTGTGTATCATTACGGACGGAAAATTGAACATGCGTTCAGCCCTCAACCACAGGGCAAAAGTGGTTAAGAACCTTTAAAAGGAGGTTGGGTGATGAAAAGACTGTTGAATGGTTTGGTAGAAGTGCCAGCGCTCGTCGTTATTTGCGCCGCGGCAGTATGGCTGTGCAGCAAGGTGTTTCCATGCATGACACACCTGTCTGCCCGCGTTGATCAAGGTGAGGGTGAGTGGATGGTGGTAGTGTTATTCCTCGTTCTAATGTTTGTTGTTGTCGTGCCACTCTTACTGACGATTATTGTGAGTGGTGTTATGGCGGTATTCATACTCTGCGGTGCCGGTCCACATTTTTTACTCCGCAAATTTGCGGCTGGCTCGGTGCTCATGACAGACAACTCGCGAGTGGTGCGGTATTTGGGCGAGGATGAATACTCTTGGCGCTGGTCGCCGGAAGCCAAACTCGCTTGCGAACCCTTGAGGAGTCAGCAGACCGTCTCGCTTACTGCCCGGCCAATCACTGCTAATCCTAAGGTTAGAGAGTTGGGGATGTACCTGAGCGTGCGAGTGAAAACCGAAGACCAGCAGGCCTTGCAACGCGTGATTGATTTGGATCGGCCAGATAACTGGGGATCGCTGGTAAGCTCGGAGCTCTATGATTTGGCGGAAAGTTGCTCCACCGAACTGGCCGAGTTTTCCAACCCTTTGCGCCCAGAGCAACAGGTTCGTTTTAATCAACTAGTCTGTCAGAAACTTGGTGACCGATTGAGCTGCTGTGGTCTGCAGATTCTTGAGGCCAGTTTTACCCTCAACTGAAATGTTGATGGTTCAAATCCATCCGGCCCGACCGAAGCCCCGACTCA
This sequence comes from Patescibacteria group bacterium, assembly GCA_038058475.1. Lineage (GTDB taxonomy): Bacteria > Patescibacteriota > Minisyncoccia > Phycocordibacterales > JACOZG01 > JACOZG01. The sequence continues at coordinate 4,595 of JBBUAW010000002.1, forward strand.
TCACGAGCGGGGCTTTTTGTTTTTTATTCATTTATTCAAGTGCCATACAATTCGTGATGCGTGCCGATAGTGATAAAAAAGGTGGTGTTTTTATCAATCGGTTGATAATGGATTCTCAAATCACCAGTGACATCAATGCTTCGATAGCCAGTGTACTTACCGCGGAGAGGATGATTATTTAAAAGAGGATGAAATGGATTCTGTAAAAACAAGTCACGCCGTTCGGTGAACTTTCGTTGCTCACCGCTTTGTAATTTATCGTAGGCTTTCTTGAAACGGCGATGAAGTAAGATCTTCATGGGACCTTAAGGGGTCGAAGAATTTAGATAACGATCCATCTCCTCGCCGGTGGTGAACGGTCCAGCAATATTTTTTTGGGTTCGGAAGTCTCGGGACGCTTGACGAAGCAGGGCCGCGGTCTTTTTATTGGGCACTTCTGGCACCGAGAAAATTACCTGTTTCTCTTCAATTAGCCGCCGTAAATAATTATTGACAATCGTTCCCAACGGCAGACCCAGTTGTCCCGCCACTTTCTGGGCCTTGGTCTTGAGTGTTTTTTCGATCTTGACGTTGATTAACGCCGTTTTCATATACCCAGTATATACCGAGGTTAAGTTGAGTCAAATACGCGAGAAGGAAAATTTGACAAAAATACTGAAACTATGCTATCTTAAAGACGGCGTTGGTCTTCAACAAAAACCGGCTCAAATGAGCCCTAACAGAAAGGACGAGTAGGTATGATCACACCGAATATTGTGTTTCTGTCGCTATTAATGTTGGTGTTGGTATTGCTTCTTGTTTACATTATTTGTAGTGATTTTCGTCCAGGGGGTGACAACCGTACAAGGGGAGTGATTGGTAAATGGCTGACCGGGAGTATTGTGATTTTTTTACTCTCTCCAGTCTTTCTGGAAACAACGATGATGTCGGTACCTGTAACTTTCAGCCAAGACAGGGTGGCCCAGACGCATCCTCAAGGTTGCTGGGACTGGCCGGGGCGAAAAATTGTATTCGTGAAAAAGCAACCACGATTAACCGCTTCATCGTCGGTTACCCCGATTACCGACAATCCGAAGGCGGTTAAATTCAGCTATCAAGTTACGGTCAAGATTGCCGATCCCGCCAAGTTCTTTACCCCAGAAAGACAAAAATTGAATTTCAGGGGTTGGTGGGGCGGAGCCAATGACACAATCACTCCGGAGGTATTGGTATCTGAAATCATTCGCGGACAACTCTATGATTTCAACCATTATCATTCCGGAGAGTTGGCCAAGTTGTGGAACCCCATGGATAC
>JBBUAW010000002.1:5988-28140 GCA_038058475.1 Patescibacteria group bacterium
ATTTCAACCATTATCATTCCGGAGAGTTGGCCAAGTTGTGGAACCCCATGGATACACAACAGAGTGAGAGGTTCAAGGGGCTGATTCGCCAATTTCTCCAGCCCGTTCTGGACCAAAACGGCCTCACTGTGACCGACATCAGTTTTGATGTCGGTTGATAAGCCGAGGGACCATTATTATCAATGTTGGCAATAGCCGCGGACGTTTTTCAATCGAGACGTGCGCGGCTTTTTCTTTCCCCACTTTTTGTTGTTTTATCAGGGCGCGGTATGATTAATACCATCCGTTATTGACTTTTTCCATATCTCGTGTATCATTACGAGCGGAAAATTGAACATGCGTTCAGCCCTCAACCACGGGGTAAAAGTGGTTAAGAACCTTGAGATTGGGAGAAATGTCATGAAAACCCGCTTGCCATTCGAGCAGAAATCAGATCTCAAAGAGATCGGGGAGCACGTCAAGAAATTTATGAGGGATAAACCAGAACTGCGTGAGGCTGGACAGAAAGTTCTATCTGCCATTCACAACTATGAACATTGCGATGACAGTCATGGCTTCCATTTTGGCCATCGCCTCAAGCAAGCTCTGGAAGAATTCGAAAATCTGATCGATAGAGTGTGCGCTGCGGTCTAGAGTTAGGAGTTTCGGAGGATCTCTATAAAACTCCGGCACTCCCATATATGAGAGTGCCCCTGTCTCCCGATGTGTTGTCGGGACTGATGTGTCTGAAAAGACGAAACAGGAATTGATCTTTGAAAAATGAAGGGTTGAAAGGTTGAAACAATGCTAACAAGTTTCATCGTAAATTGCATCATTCTTGGTGTTTTTGTGGTCATCGCGAGGGTAATGAGCGGCCTTGTGTCGTGGGCCGAAAAGATAGACACTGGAAAAAATGCACCAAGTGTCACTGGAAGCCCGGAAGAGACAGGTTGCATGAAGTAAAATATTGCGCTTCATGTGGCCATAAGTGGCCGGACACTCCGTTTAATTGTGGCTCATGAAGCGGAAAGTTGATGGTTCAAATCCATCCGGCCCGACCGAAGCCCCATTCATCACGAGCGGGGCTTTTTTTTTACTAAACCCCAAACCCAATGAAAAGGGACAAGAACAGATTTTAGTAATTAGACATATCAAGGTTAAACCTTGATATTACTGAAGATGAGAGATAGGGTGAGGTTTTTTCTTGTTTTATCATGACCGCCGTGCTATTGTTGTTTTATGCTAACTACCAAGAAAAAACAAACAATCATTAAAAAAACGCGCCAGCACGAACGGGATAGCGGCTCGGCCGAGGTGCAAACGGCGTTGTTATCGGAGCAAATTGAACAGCTGACCAAACATTTGAAAAAACACAAACAAGACGAGCACTCGCGGCGCGGTCTTTTAAAATTGGTGGCCAAACGACGCAAACATATGAAATACATCGAGAAAAAGCAGAAAAAATTATCAGCCAAAACGACCAAATAATGTCCATCATCAAACATCAAGGGCAACGGGTGGGAATGTTTATTGACACCCAAAACCTTTATCATTGCGCCAAAAATCTTTACGGCGCGCGGGTTAATTTCGGCGCGATTTTGAAAGAAGTGGTCGCCGACCGAACATTGGTGCGGGCGATCGCTTATGTCATCACGACGGAATCAGGCGAGGAGAAAAATTTTTTGGACGCGCTCGGCAAGGTCGGAATTGAAATCAAGACCAAAGATTTGCAAATTTTTGTCGGCGGCGCCAAGAAAGCCGATTGGGATGTCGGACTGGCGATTGATGCCGTTAAACTGGCGCCACGTCTGGATGCGGTGATTATCTTGTCCGGCGACGGCGATTTTGTGCCGCTGGTTGAATACTTGAAAATTCATAGCGGCAATCAAGTGGAAGTGGCGGCCTTCGGCAAAAGCACTTCAGCCAAACTCAAGGAGGTCGCGGATGATTTTCTAGATTTGGGACTTAATCCGCGCCGTTATTTATTGGGTTTTAACAATCAACGCCAACCACGGCGCGCGGCGCGACCGGCGGCGGCACCGTCAATCACTTCAAACAATAACAATAATAATTCTACGCCAACGACTTAACCCCAAACCAACTATTTCATTGACCAAGACTTTGTCTTATAATTAAGACATGGTCACTGATGCCGAAAAAGAATTGGAACAAAAACGACTCGCCGCGCGCCAAGCGATGGAGGGACCGGAGTGGACGGCGAAACGAGAACGGGAAGAAAAAGAGAAGAAAATTTCCGAGACAGGCGAACAGCTGAAAAAATCGTTGGCCGAAATTGACCAAAAGAAAACGGCCATGGAATTGGAGTGGGTTAAACTTGATGACCAGCGGAAAATCGTCCGCGCGCAACTGGCACCGATTCTGGAGCGGGAAAAACAAGCCGAGTCGGCGGAGGCCAGTTTGGAGTTGGAAGAAGCCAAAACCGTTCTCACCCAAGACAAACAAGTGATTGAGAAAAAACGGCAAGTGGCTCAAATCACTCGCCAAGAAGCGGAAAAAGAAAAATGGGGATATCAGGAAAAACTCTGGCAGATTGAGCGGGTGATTGAGACCAACACGGTTAAATACCGCGCTTTGCTTGACCAAGAAGATGAGGCAAAAAAACAATTAAACGAACTTCATGTCTGACCCCATTCCAGTTGAGCGCTTAGCGGAAGCGCGGCAAGCGATGGAAGGCGAAGAACGCCGGAAAAAACGCGAGTTAGAAAATCAGAACTTATTTAAGCGGCGCGAGGAAGCGCGCCGCGCCATGGAGGGGGAGGAACGACGGCGGAAACATGAGACCGAAGCCGTGATCAACCGAGCTAATCAAGAAAAAGCGACGGCCGCGGCGGCGGCCGAAACGGCGACCCTCGCCCTCGCGCGCCAAACGGCGCAATCCGCCGTTGCCGCCGAACGAGAGAAAGAAATGAAAGCCGCGACGGTGGAGACGGCGCGGCGGCGACAAGCCGAAGCAACGGCGACCCAGATTGCCAAATTAAAGAATACGCCATTGATGATGGAGTCAATCCGGACTTTAAAAACCGATTTAACGCAGGCCACGGCGCATGGCGCCACAATCACTCAAGCGATTATTCGGGGACAAAACCAATCATTTGGCTCGCCGGCGGTTTCTAACCAATCCCGCCGCGGCCGCGGCCGGTTATTATTTTTAACTTTAATTCTTCTGCTTGTGGGCGCGGGCGCTTTGGTTTATCTCTATTGGTTTAAAATTTTTCCGCCGGTGCCGCCGGCCGCACCACCGCCTATTTCGCCGGCGGCGGTGGACCAGCTTTTTATCTCCACGGATCAACAAATAAAAATTGCTTTGGACAGTTTGACGCCAGCCGCCACAATTTTAAAATTGCGGCCGGCCTTGGCCGACGGTCCGACGACCGCCGGTCAATTAATCAGAATTATTCCGACTAAAACCGAAACGGCTTTGACTTGGTCGGCTTGGCTGGCGGCTTTGCCTGAAGTCTGGCCGGAAAAATTGAAACAAACTTTTGAACCAAAATTCTTGTTTGGCCGTTACGACGACAGCAATCAGCCAACGGTTTTTTTATTATTGAAGATTAAAAATTACAATGAAACTTTTGCCGCGCTGCGCGCGGCAGAAACGGAACTGGCCGCCTTTTTCTACTTATTGACCGGGCGGGCGGTTTTTTCTCCCTCAACGACGACACCGGTTTTTAACAATCAATTAGACCGCAATCTGGAAACGCGACGATTAATTAAAGACGGCCGGACGATTTTATTATACGCTTTTCTTGATCAAAATTTTTTCGTTCTGACGGAAAACGAGAGGGCTTTCGGGGAAATTGTTAATCGCTGGGATGACAGCGTCTTGCTAAAATAAACTCATCTGTTACACTGTCTGGCAATGGAAAAAACTGATTTGGATTATTTCCAAAAAAAACTAGAGGCGGAAAAAATAACTCTGGAAGAAGAGTTGGGTGAAATTGCCAAGATTAATCCCAAAAATCCGGACGATTGGGAGGCGGTGCCGGCGGAGACCGATGAAATTTCTTCCCGCGACGAGACGGCCGATCGGTTTGAAGAATTGGACGAGCGCGCGGCCGCCGTCGCGCCGTTGGAAATTCGTTTGCGCGCTGTTCATTTAGCGTTGGAGAAAATTAAAACCAATAACTACGGCCTTTGCGCCGTCTGTCAAGAATTAATTGAGCGAGAACGGCTGGAAGCCAACCCCGCCGCGGCCACCTGTAAACTCCATTTGGCGAAAACCAAACATTAAACTGGACGATGCTGGCTAATATCCATTCGGCTCAGGTGTCTGGCTTGCGGGCGGAATTAGTTCAAGTGGAAATGGATATCAGCCGCGGACTTCATTCTTTTTCCATTGTCGGTTTGCCGGATCAAGCGGTGGAAGAAGCTAAAGACCGTATTTCGGCGGCGATTAAAAATTCCGGCTGGCCGTCGCCCCAAAGAGGCAACCGGAAAATTATCGTTTCGCTTGCCCCCGCTGATTTAAAAAAAGAAGGTTCTGGTTTTGATCTGGCTATCGCCTTGGCTTATCTTTTGGCGGCCGGTGAAATCAAGTTTCCGCCCGCTCAACGCGCGTTCTGCGGCGAACTCGGTTTGGACGGCGAACTGCGACCGGTTCGCGGCACTTTGTTGTTGGTGCAGAAATTAGCCGCCGGCGGTTGCCAAGAAATTTATCTGCCGGCCGCCAATGCCAAAGAGGCGGCGCTTGTCGCCGGCCCGAAAATTTACGGCGTCAAAAATTTGCGTCAATTGGTCAACCACTTAAATCCCAAACCGAACGAAGATCCCTTGGCCGAAAAAATTGAACCGTTGATGGCCCAACCGCCGACCGTGATTGAATATCGGCCGGCTCATCACTTAATTGATTTTGCCGACATTAAAAGCCAATTAACCGCCAAGCGGGGATTGGAAATTGCCGCCGCTGGCGCTCACAATGTGGCGATGGCCGGACCGCCGGGCACCGGCAAAACGATGCTCGCCCGGGCGTTCACCGGTATTTTGCCGCCGCTCGCTCTTGATGAAATTCTGGAAGTCACCGGCATCCATTCGGCCGCCGGCGTCTTGACCGAAGACCTCATTACCCAGCCGGCCTTTCGCGCGCCGCATCACACCGCGTCTTATATCGCGCTCGTCGGCGGTGGTTCCACGCCCAAGCCGGGAGAAATTACCTTGGCGCACCGCGGCATTCTTTTTCTTGATGAATTTCCCGAGTTTGACAAGCGAGTGATTGAATCTTTGCGTCAACCACTGGAAGATAGGGTGGTCAGTATTTCCCGTTCCAAGGGCACGATGGTTTTTCCGGCAGATTTTGTGCTGGTCGCCACGATGAATTATTGTCCTTGTGGCAATAAGGGACTCCGCCAGCGGGAATGCGTTTGCAATCACAGCGCGCTCGCGCGCTATCAACGGAAATTGTCGGGGCCGATTATTGACCGGATTGATCTTTGGTTGGAGGTGCCGCAAATTGATCCGGAAAAACTTAGCCCGACCGCCGGCGCCGCGGCCGAAGAAGATTCCGCCACCATCCGCGCACGGGTGGTCAGAGCGCGAGACATTCAAGCCGAAAGATTCCGCCGCGAATCAAAGCAGATTAAATTAAACAGCCAGATGGGCGTGCGGGAGCTTAAACATTATGCGCCACTAACCAAAGAATGTCTGAAATTATTGAATGATTCGGCGCGGCGATTTGAACTGTCGGCGCGGGCTTATCATCGCGTCATCAAACTCGCGCGCACCATCGCCGATCTGGCCGCCGCCGACCAGATCGCCGAAACCCATCTTCTGGAAGCCCTTCAATACCGGCCAAAAATCAATCCGTGACCAAATCACTTTTGCCCACTAAAAGAATTGAGCGCTCTATCCTGTTTATTCGGCAACAGAAAGTTTTACTAGATGCCGATTTGGCTGATCTTTATAGAGTAGAAACTAAACAATTAGTCCGAGCTGTTAAAAGAAATATTGATCGCTTTCCGGTTGACTTTATGTTTCAACTGAGTAATTCCGAAGTTACTAACTTGAGGTCCCAATTTGGCACCTCAAGGTCGTCGTGGGGTGGACGACGGTATCAACCCTACGCCTTCACCGAGCAAGGCGTCGCGATGCTTTCGAGTGTTCTGCGAAGCCCACGCGCTGTGAGTGTAAATATTGAGATTATGAGAGCTTTCGTCCGGCTGCGCCAAATTCTTTCCACCCACGCGGATTTGGCGCGCCAGTTGGCCGTACTTGAAGAAAAATATGATGAGCGTTTTCGTATTGTGTTCGAAGCCATCCGCCAATTAATGATTCCGCCGGAAGAAAAACGCGAGTTGATCGGCTTTCGACCGAACAAAGTTTCATCGGCGGGAAAATAATTTGTGAAAAAACACCCCCCGAGCGAAGCCGCGAGGGGTGGTTAATCGAAGCCGACAACTTCGGTTACGACAACTGGCTTTAGAAGCTTGCCCTGGAATGGCCCATAGTGAGCTTCGCCTCTAATTTTTTTCCCCGACAAAACAAATGGAATCCAGATCGGGTCAGCCGGCATCATTTCGGAAAACGGCAATTGATTGAACGGGAACCAAGTTGGGTCAATCATCTCTTCGGTCGCGCGCGGTTCGCCTGACCAATGTTCCACAATAAAAACATGGACCAAACAGGAGAATTGCCCGCCGTCACTTTTATTATTATGGAAGGTAATTTCAGCCATTTTTCGCAAATCGGCCGCCGCGATGTCTATTCCAGCTTCCTGACGGCATTCTCGAATCGCGCCCTGAATTAAATTCTCCCCCGGATCAATGCCACCGCCGTAACCGTTCCAGCGGCCCTCGCCGATATGGCGAGTTTTGCGAGCCAAAAGCACTTCCCCTGCCCGAACCGGAAAAACCAAAGTCGCTTCGGTTAAAACTTTCTCTGTTTTTTTATTGGCATATTTGCCTCCTTTCTGGAATTAATATTAGCACACAAACAGCGCTAGGAGGAATTTCCTCCCAGCAGTTTAATCGTTGATTAGAACGGGTTTTTAGCCCTAATTCGCCACGGCGAACGGGCGAAATCCATTCTAAAATGGATTTTTAGCCCCGCGGATTTCAAAATGCACGTGCGGGCCGGTGGATTTGCCGGTTGAACCAATATAACCGATTACTTGTCCTTGAACCACCGCTTGCCCCGCCGAAACGATATTGCTTTGATTATGGGCGTAGAGCGTTTGGGTGCCGTTATCATGCTCAATCACGAGATAATTGCCGTAACCGCCATTCCAACCGCTCTGTTTGCTGATAATCACGCGACCGGCGGCCGAAGCGTAAATCGGCGAACCGGCGGCGGCGGCCAAATCCACGCCGTTGTAACCGTGAAGACCTTGAGTTTTAACGCCACCGCGGATCGGCCGCAGATAATAACCGGCGTAAGTTGGTCCGCCCCCCCGAACATAACGCGATGATCCGGTGGTCGGCGCCGCCACCTCGCCGTCTGGAATAATTATCGTCGTCCCCACCACCAAGGCCGCGTCTGGGTCCAGATCATTAAATCTAACAATCTCTTTTAAATCGGCCTTGTGTTTTTTCGCCAAACTTTGGAGCGTATCGCCTTTAACGACCGTATGTTGAACGCCGGTAACCGGCAAAATAACCAAAATTTGTCCTTCTTGAATGGCGGTCGCCCGAGTTAAGTCGTTCGCCCACATTACCGTATTCACCGACACCTTGAACATTTTGGCGATTTCTGACAAGGTGTCGCCAGCCCGAACAACATAAATACTGATTCGATCGCTTGGCGGCACATCATCCATATTCCCCATCGCGCCGAGCGGCCCGGCTTCCGGTAGGAGAGCGCTGTCACCAACAACGACAACCTCACCGCCACCGCGCGACCAGTTCGGATCCGAAGCCAAGTCTGATTCTAATAAAGACATATTTTGAGAGTTTAAGGAAATTAAACTGGCCTGGAGACCGGATGGGTTAATGATGAAAATAAAACCAATTAAGACAAAGAAAAGCGACCCCCTCAAAAAAAGGGCTATAAATAAGGGTTTTTTATTAAGAAAAGATATAATAAGCCAAATATCTGCCAGGCAACCGTTCTAACCATAAAATGGCTATAATAAGCCATTTTTAATCCATAACCACCTCAACAACCGGAAGCTTCATTGTAATATACTCCGGACTTAAATCAAGTTTGAATAATAGGTCGCTGTGGATAATCTATGGTATAAATTTTAGACTAAGATGACCCAATTATTATCTTCTGAACTTAATGAATCCCAGCGCCAAGCCGTGCTTCATCGTGACGGACCGCTTTTGGTGATTGCCGGCGCCGGCACCGGCAAGACCAGAACGATTACCCAACGGATTCACCAGTTAATTGAAAGCGGGGTTCAACCCGGTCAAATTTTAGCCGTCACCTTTACTAATAAAGCGGCAAAAGAAATGTTGGAGCGGGTGATGAAATTAAACGGCGTTTTTAAAGTTGGCAACCGGCCGTTCATTTCTACTTTCCACACTCTCGGCGCCGCCATTTTGCGGGAAAATGCGGCAGGTCTCGGCCTTCAGCGCCACTTTTCCATTTTTGATCAAGACGATTCTATTGCCCTGATCAAAACCGCGCTTAAAGAAGCGGCGCTTGATCCCAAACGTTTCAACCCAAAAAATATTCTCAGTACCATCGCCCGCGAGAAGGGCAAACGGATAACGGCCAGCCGTTATGCCGAGACGGTTAATGAGACCGGCCGGCGCGGTTTTTGGCCGGCGCTCGTGGCCAAAATTTGGCTTCGTTATGAAGAAAAACTGCGCGCCCAGGGCGCGCTGGATTTTGACGACCTGCTTCTTTGGCCGGTAGAATTGTTGAGTAAAGAAGCTAAAATTTTAGAGAATTACCACGCGCGCTGGCATTATCTTCTGATTGACGAGTATCAAGACACCAACTTAATTCAATATCAATTAGCCCGTTTATTGGCCGGCCCGCGGCAAAACATTTGCGCCGTCGGCGATCTGGATCAGTCAATTTACAGCTGGCGCGGCGCCAACTGCCAACATTTGTTGCATTTCGCCGACGATTATCCCGGCGCCAAAATTATCACCCTGGAAGAAAATTACCGTTCCACCGAAGTGATTTTGGCGGCGGCGAATCATATCATCAGCAAAAATTTCAAGCGGGTGGAGAAAAATTTATTTACGCGGCGCGCGGGCAGTGAAAAAATTTCTCTGACCACCGCTTTGGATGAGCGGCAGGAAGCGGCGGCGGTGGCTCGGCAGGCGGCGGCGCTCATTCAAGAGGGGACGGCCCCCGAGCAAATCGCCGTTCTTTATCGGGCTAATTTCCAATCCCGCGTTTTGGAAGAAGCGCTGCTTCAAGCCGGTCTGCCTTACCGCGTGCTTGGCACCCGTTTCTTTGAGCGGCGGGAAATTAAAGATGTTTTGGCTTATCTTAAAGCCGCGCTGAATCCCGATGATTTGGAAAGTTTCCAGCGCGCGCTGCAAGTCCCGTCCCGCGGTTTGGGTAAGGTCGCCCTAGTTAAAATTTTAGCCGGACAAATTGACGATTTGCCGGCCGGTCAACGACAAAAATTTAAAGATTTCAAAAAATTATTAACCGCCGCGGCCGCGGCCGCCGCCCAACAACCGGTGGCGCAAGTATTGCAATACATTATCCACGTTTCGGGGTTGGCTAAAACCCTCGCCGCCGGCGGCTCGGATGATCGGGAACGACTGGAAAACATCCAAGAGTTGGTCAGCTTGGCGCGGAAATATGACGAGCTGCCGCCGGCCGAAAGCGCGGGCGCGCTGCTCGCCGAAGCGGCGTTGGTGTCCGATCAGGATACGCTCTATTTGGAACGGAAAGCGGCGATCAATCTGATGACCGTGCACGCCGCCAAGGGTTTGGAATTTGATCGCGTTTTTATCACCGGTCTGGAACAGTCGTTGTTCCCACACGATCATTTTGGTTCGCCAGCTGGCGAAAAAACGGATCCGGATTATGATGAAGAAGAGGAACGGCGGCTTTTTTATGTCGCCCTGACGCGCGCCCGCGATAAACTTTATCTCTCGTACGCCGAAACGCGCACCATTTACGGCGCCACGCGACCCAATCAGCCGTCCGAATTTATTCTTGATCTTGATTCGTCATTGTTTGAAACACAATATTTATGTTAATAAAAGCTAAAAAAACACTGGGGCAGCATTTTCTCCGCAGTGAACGCGCGTTGAAAACAATAATAAAAACGGCGCGACTCGCGGCGGGCGAAACGGTGTTGGAGATTGGCCCGGGCCGCGGGGTTTTAACCGAGGCCCTACTTGCCGCCGACGCGCGGGTCATTGCCGTGGAGAAGGACGACTGTTTGATTAGCTTTCTGCAAAACAAATTTGCCCGCGCAGTAAAAGACGAAAAACTTATTTTAATCCACGATGATATTTTAGAATTTGATCTGGCGTCAAAGCTAAAAGCTAAAACCTATAAGTTAGTGGCTAATTTGCCCTATTACTTAACCGGCCGGATTTTGCGACAATTTTTAACTGCCACCCATCAACCGCAGGCGATGGTTTTAATGCTGCAAAAAGAGGTGGCCAGGAGAATCGTCGCCGGCGGCGGCAAGGAAAGTATTCTCTCCATTAGCGTTAAAGTTTACGGCGAACCATGTTACATTATGACCGTGCCGGCGGCTGGTTTTTATCCGCAACCTAAAGTTGATTCCGCCGTTGTCCTGATTGATCAGATAAACAAGAAAAATTTTCCCGCCGGCGGCGAAGAAAAATTTTTTACTTTGCTCAAACGCGGTTTCGGCGGCAAGCGCAAGATGGTCAAAAATAATTTGACACTGCCGGCGAAAGTTTTGAGCGCCTGCCGGATCGTTCCGACCGCGCGCGCGGAAAATTTAAATTTAAATCAATGGCTCTGTTTGGCAAAACATTTTTAATCGTTGCTTCAGTTATTATGGTCATTGGCTGGCTGACTCCGGCTGAAAAAAATTATTTAATGATTGTCGGACAAAAATTAGCGGTGGAAATTGCGGACACGGATGCCGCCCGCGCGCGCGGCTTGTCCGGGCGCGCGGCGCTCGGCGCGAATCAAGGATTGTTATTTATTTTTGACGCGCCGGCTGAATATAGTTTTTGGATGAAAGAAATGAATTTTCCAATTGATATTATCTGGATTGACGAGCATTGGCGCGTGGCCGATATTTCCAAAAATGTTTTGCCGGAATCTTTTCCGCAAAGTTTCCAGCCGGCGCGGCCGGTTAAATATGTTTTGGAAGTGAATGTTAATTGGGCCGAGAAAAATAATCTCCAAATCGGTGAATCGGTTTCATTGAATAAATAAGCCCCGACGCGCGGTCGGGGCTAACGGGGAACGGGAAAAATAAGAGCGCTACTCATTCTTGACCAACGCTAAGACGTAGTCAATCGTCTGGCCGACGGTTTTAAGCGTCGCGGCCACTTCGTCCGGAACGGCGATATCAAATTCTTCTTCAATCTTCATCGTCAATTCCGTGAGGTCGAGCGAATCCGCCCCCAAATCTTCAACCATCCTGCTTGATTCATCGATATTTTCCTTAAGTACATCGAGTTGGTCCGAGACGATGATAATAATTCTCTCCGCTACCTCTAATCTTTCCATATCGGTTTCCGCCTTTCTTAGTTTGATAGAAGTGTCACGGCAGACCTACAATCCGATTTCAAACTAGCAAATTAAGCCGAGAAGTCAAATTAAAAAATTAGATTGAATTAAAATGCGCTGGAGCCGATTTTGGTAATCTGGCCGGTAACCGGAATCGGCACGAGGCAGGCGGCGGCAACTTCAAAACACGGTTCCAATGGCGGCATCGCTGTGCCGAGAACGTAGGGTCCGGGGGTATAAAAATTATAATACGGAAAAGGAATGGCGCCGGCGGTAAGCAGAAAACGCCCGGGCCGCGGCGGCCCGACGGTAATCGCCACGCCGTTGCAGCAATACTCTACAAAAAGAATTCGGCCGCCGAAAGGAATCAGCCCTTGGCCGGAAACTTTCAACCGGCCGCCGAGAAAAAATAGAGTTAATCCCAAAATAATCACGACCAGAAAAATTGGATAGAGTTTTTTCATAGTTTCATAAATCCAACACGAATTCACCCGGGGTTTTGGTTTCGCCGTTGGTGTTTCTAATATAAAAACGATAACGCAATTCCGGAAAATTGGCGGTTTTGAGCGAACCGAGATTGGGCGGCAAGCCGGGCGGTTCAATTTTTAAAGTAATCGTTTCACCATCAAGAGAAGGGCGGTCGGGAAAAGTGCCGTAACTCGCGTACACTGTGTTGCCGGTGGCGGTAAAGCCGCGGCCGCGGATGGTGACTGTCGTGCCGAGCGCGCCGCGCGGCGGCGTGATTGATAAAATTTCCGGCTCTCGCCCAATGTCAAGGACTATCCTTGACAGAGGTTGATTCACGGGCGGCGGCGTGGCCAAGGTTGTTCTGGTTTGCTGGGCGACTAACATCTCCGTTAAACGCGCCAATAGTGTTTGTAATTGGCGCAATAGTTCCGGATTGATGACCATTGCCGACCAAAACAAAATTGGGACGACAAATTTTCGTTTCATTTTATCCACTTTACCACAAACCACTATACTCTGCCGAGGAAAAATCAAGTATAATAAACGGGATGAAGAAATTTGGGATAATAATTTTCGTTATCCTGGTTTTGGCTGTTTTTGGTTTATGGTATTTGGGCGGGACGGTTGGCAATCGCGCCGATTCCACCGACGCTAAGGTTGCTCCGCCGATTAAGTTAACCGATTTAGATGGATTAAATGAGGATAAAAAATTAGTGGCCTTGGTCAGCGCCGCGCGCGCGGTTAACGGCCGACCCTTGCTTGATCCGGCCATCGGCGCCGTTCGGCCAACAGGTGTTTTTCGTTTAACTTTGGCCGATTTGCAAATTTCCACCGATCAGGGTTCCGTCGCGGCGCGGCGCTACAGTCAAAATGTCGTTGAGTTATTTCGGAACACCAGTCCGAGTCTGATTAGCGCCGGTTTGGAGTTGCGTTTGGCGCTGGAAGCGTTCAAGGAACAGGCGCCGGCCAAAACCGAGAGCGCGAGGCGAGAAGCCGAGCGCTACGGCCGGCTGGTTGCCAATCTTCGGGCGGTGAACGTGCCGGACGACTTGAAATATGTTCATTTAAACTTAATCAACGCCTTGCTCGGACTGGCGGAAATTGATTCCTATCTGGCCGATATTTTAACCGAGCCGATTATCGCGCTGGATCAGGCCCAAACTTACGCCCATCGTTACGAACGGCTGACCAGCGCCGTGTTGATTTTAAATCAAGTGCTTGGCCAGCAAAATCTGCCGCTGGTAACGATTATTCCCAATGTTTCAACTTTATAAAACAATGATTGACCGTCAACAAACTTTTCACCGCTCGCTCATCGCGCTCGCGCTAGCGGTTGGCTTGATCGCTCAAATGTTTTGGCCGGCAATGGTTTTAGCCGACCCGCCGTTGGCCGATCCGGCACTGGATAATACCACTGTCGGCCCGCCAGCCCCCGATGCGATTACACCGGACGCCAGTGATTTCGGCCCGCCGGCCGAGCTGGCGCCCCTGCCGCCGGGCACACCGAAAAATCCCCAACAAATTCTCGCTGAGAAACGGAAACAAGACGCCATCGCTTGCCAGGCCGAATCGTCCGCCGGCGGCGGTTTGTCCGCCTTGACGCAAGACTCGTTGCAAAACGGTTTGGCTAAAGATATTGGCACGGCTTTGCCGTCAATTTTGGATGACGCCTTAAGAAATGATTTGCCCGGACGATTACAGACGGCGTTGCATAAAGAATTGGGGAGCATCGTGAGCGACGGCTTGAAACGAGAATTACCTCTGCGACTGGCGCCGCGGATTCAAGGGTTGACGCAAACCCAATTGGAAAATCAATTTCCAACCTTATTAAGAAACATTTTATTGGGCACCGGCGGTGAAGAGTCAAGCTTACTCCAAGACGTTCTCCGTAACGGCGTGCAAACCCGCCTGCCGCGGCTGGTGGGCGAGAGCGTCCGCGGTTCGCTCGGCGCGCATCTGGGACCCGGTTTAGACCGGTCCACCGAAATTTTCATCCGCGGCCAATTCGGCGGACAAATCGGCAGTATGGTCTCGGATGTTTTTGAAATTATCATTCCCTACTTTGGACAACTATTACAATCAATCCAAGGTTCAATTGAGGGAATAAAATCATCAATCACGAGTATGCAAGCATCGTTTTCCAATCCTTTGGCAATTTTATCGTTGCCCGGACAAATTTCCCAACTGCAAATGCAAATAAAAGAACTTCAACAACAGTTTTCATCCGTATCCCAATTTATTGACTGGCTTAAAGAGAGGAAAAATAATCAACAACAATTAACCGATGACATTATTCAAAATTTGACGGTGGTGATTCAAGAAAATTTAACTAAAGGCGACACGATTGAGCGGCTGACTGACGCTTTGGCCGCCGATATTACAAATCCGATAATTGATTCTCTGGAGGGCGGGATGGATAGCATCACTACTTCATTTATCGGCCCGGTTAATAACGCGATCGCCAGTATTGAAAATCTGCCAAGCACTTTTCTCAATCCGATTCGGTCGGCGGTGGGCGGCTTGATTGATACGACCACCGGCGTTATTGACGCCCAAATTCGCACGGTGGTGAATGCGATTACCAGTCCGATTGACGCCATCACCGTCAGTTTGAGCCAAACGATTGAACAGACGATGACTTCGGCCCTGCAACCATTAACCAATACTCTGACTGACGCGACCATCGGCGCCAGTGGCTTTATTGCTGGACCAATTAATGTTGCAACTGAATCAATTAACACTCATTTTTTTGGTTATAACATGGCTGATATGGTGGATCCTGCTGGTAACGCGCTTTATCCAAACAGTTATTACGAGAATCTTGCTCAGCCGCCATATGTACTTGCGCCCGATTCCTTAACCAATGAACTGGTTGGCCCGCCGGCGCCGGCGGATTTGCCGCTGGCTGGCAGTATTAAGGGTCTGGCCAGTGAGGGCGCCGGAGCCGCTAGTAGCGCACTCGGTCCAATTACCGAGCGCACGGTCGCCAATCAATTTCCCACCGGCGGACTTGGCGGCATCGGCAGTACTTTGGCGCAGGGACTGACTGGCAGTTTGGCTTCGGGGCTCGGCGGCTTGGTCTCCGGTGTGCCGTATGTCGGCGGCGTTTTACAAAATGTCGTTACCCAAGCGGTTAATCAGGCCTTCGCCGCGGCTGGGTTGTCGGGCGCGGTTGGGCTCGCCGTGCCGACGACGGAAATCGGCGGCTTACTGCAAACCAGTCAAAATACCAGCAAACTCACCGGCCAGATCAAGGGGATTAACGAGCAGATGAAAAAAACGCAGGAGCAACTCCTGAAAACCACAGCCGAAATTAAATCTCTGCAAATTGAATCTTGCACTTACCTGAAAGCACTGCGCCGTATTCAATACGCGATGGAAGACAAGGAATTCGTCCAGGATCCGGACGCTAAAAAGGCGAATGGGCGGGCGATTGAGTTCCATAACATTAAATTATTTGACAATATCTTTAAATTTGCCCGCGCGCCGGGCAACGCCGAGAATCTTGACCCGGAAACAGACAAGGAGCCGCTGGTGCCGAAAAATCTCAACGCCGCCGTAATTCAGGCTCAACGGGAAGCGGGCGGCGGTTTTCTGGATGAATTGAAACAGATTGATTCGCCCTTTCTCAATGACAGTTTGACCAAACTCAAAGTTGAACAGGAAAAAACTTTCGCCGATAAAATCAAACCGACAATCAGTCCGGAGGATTACGATAAAATTACTTCCGGCGCGCCCGACAGTTTCAATTGGGATACTTGGCTTCAATTAATTCAACCCCAGAATAATCCAGCCGGCGCCGAGTATCTGGCGCGAGAGGAACTGGCGCGCCGGCAAGCCGCGGCTGAAGAAAACACCCGTGAAGAATACGCGGCCGGTCTCGGTTTCCTTAACGCCGATGAGTGCGTGAAGTACAGCGAGAGCGGTTGGTGTATAGAGCGGAAAACCAAAACTCCCGGCTCGGTCGCCCAAGGCTATGCCGTCGCCGCTTTGACCAGTCCGATTCGCCAAGGAGAGGGGACGGAAATTTTGAACGATTACCTGACGCCGGAGTTTGACGCCAATCTGGAACGACTTAAGGATATTAGCAATTACGCCGCGGCCGGCAGTCAAAGCGTTTATCATCAAGCCGATCCGTGTCCGGGGCCGGGGCCGTGTCCGGATTCGGGTTGGGGAAAAATTCCGACGCCCAAGCCGGAAACGCCGGCTGCTCCAACGGCGCCGACACCACCGGCGCCGCGGGTTATCCCCCAAGTAACCGGCTTACTGTCGTTGGATTTTAATTTTGACACGCCAACCTTGGCGGAGGTGAACGCCGGCCAAGCCGACATTACCACTTTCCAATGGCGGGCCACGGCTGGCGCCAGCGAATGCCGCGCCGATAATGATTGGCCGGGAACGACCGTCTCCGCCGGCGCGCTCTTGCCGACAACCGGCGAGCGGCAGATTGAGCATCCGGTGGGGCTCGGCATTGCCAGCATTACCCGCGCCGACAGCGCGACCGGTGTAACAAGCGAATTGCCCTTAACCGAGAGTCCGGCGACCGACCGATTGAAAACTAGAATTATTTTTAATCCTCAACCGGCGGCCGGCGGCGCCATCCATCGCGACGATGTTTACACGATAAATTTCGCCGCGAGCGGCGAGACGGCCCAATTCTTTGATGTTCTGCCTTTAACCGTCGGCGCGGAAGAGAAAATTGACCCGCCGGCCGCGACCACAGTGATTCGCTTGTTCCAGAAAAAAATCGGCCAATTGAAAAATGAGGAGACGCCGCTGGCGACCGAACTGGCCAAATACCTTTTTGTCGGCACGACTAATTTAACGATTACTCCGGAATTAACTTACCGTTTGGCCTGTTATAAGGGCAACGACCGCACGGTTCAGACGGTAAAAATAAGACGATGATAAAGAAGAAAATTATAATTACCGCATTATTTCTAACCGCATTATCTGGTTTTTCTTTTCTCGTAAAACCTAGCATATCTTTTGCTAATCGTTTTGATGATCTTCTGCGTGATTTTAATGAAGGAAGATTAAGTACTGAAGATTATAATCGTCTGTATAAAGAAGAGGAAAGATTACAAAGAATTGAAAATGAAATTAGAATCAGTGAGACGCAAATCAATCTCCGCAGAAACTTACTTCAAGACCCAACCTTAACACCAGAAAGAAAAAAAGAAATTGAAGCGGAAATTGCAAGATTTGAAGCGGAAATTATAGCTAAACGTCAGGAACTTAAACCGGCTGGGATAAAACAAGATGCAGACCGGAAAGTCTCTACAAAAACCGAAATAGAAAGTTGTAGTCGGCTCAAATTTGACATACCATGCTGGATTCGATCTGGAATAAGTTTTATCGGCGGATTTTTCAAGCATATTTTTGGTGTGGTTTTATGGCTAGTTGGTAGTCTTTTTGATGCGTCAGTTAGTTATTCTATTCTTGATTTTAAGAACGTCGCCAGTGAGTCCATCACTGTTGCTTGGACCGTGCTTCGCGACTTAGCCAATGTCTTCTTTATTTTCATTTTACTTTATATTGCCATCGGGATGATTTTGCAGTTGCAGAATATTAATGGTCGACGGATGCTCGTTTCGGTTATTATTGTTGCTCTCTTAATTAACTTTAGTGCTTTCTTCACTCGTATTGTGATTGACGCCTCTAATGTCGTCGCAGCTCAGTTTTACAATGCAATCTCAAAAAAAGATACGGCGACAGTTTTCGGCACTAATATTGCTATCGGTGGCATCTCGGCCAGTTTTATGAACGCTCTCCCATTAGGAACAGCGATAGCCGCCGAGGGCGGGACTGGTCAATTTTTTAGTCGGTTGGGAACAGCTTTTGTTAATTCTACCGCCGCCTCATTTGGGGTGGTGATTATGATGTTAGTGACAATCTTTGTTTTTCTGGTGGCGACAATTCTTTTTGCTATTCGAACTGTAACTTTAATTTTTCTAATCATTCTCTCGCCACTGGCCTTTCTAATGTATGCTTTTCCAAACCAGGAGGGGTTATTTAAAAAATGGTGGAGTACGCTTTTTAATCAAGCTTTTTTCGCGCCGCTTTATTTGATTATGGTTTATGTAACTCTATTGTTCCTGAAGAGTGGAGTCTTGAGTAAAATTTCGGCGCAGAGCGCCTCGGGAGTAGAAATCACTTTACACTTTATGATTGCCATTGGTTTTATGTTCGGCGCAATTATTATCGCCAAGTCTCTGGGGGCGAAGGGCGCGGCGGCGGCGATGAAGGGCGCCGGCGCGCTCACCGGCGCGGCGGCGGGGGCGGTCGGCTGGGGAACTAAGAAGGGGTTGAGTGCCGCTTGGAAATCGCGTACCGCCGAAGGCCGAGAACAAATGGCCGCGGCCAGAAAAGAATTTTATGGCAAGGTTGGAACAACATTCAAAGATTTCAAGGCTGCACCATTTAAAACAACGACTAAGGGTATTACAAAGGGAGTTGAATTGGCTGAAAAGAAATTGCCGTTAGGTAAACAGGTAGGTGAATTTATTCGCCGACCCCTTAAAACCACTGCCGAGGGTCTGGCGGCAGTGACCAAAGATTATGGCGTTTCGGGGGTTCTTGGCCGGACCAAAGATGAAGAAGCGGAGAAGCGAAAGAAAGATAAAGAAGAAAAGGAATTGGCACGCGAAAAAGAACTTAGAGAATACGCGGAGAAGTTGGAAAGTATCGTTCTAACCAAAGAAGAGGCCGCCAAAATTCTGGAAAAAATGAAACCTAAAGAAATTGCCAAATTGAGTAAGAAGGCTCTGAAGAATCCGATTGTTATTCATAATCTTAATCCGGAAGATTTAAAGGCGATGAATCGCGAGGGGGTTGATCGCGAAGTGATGAAGGAAATTTACGCTAATATTGTGGGGAGAGAGGGAAAGGGGCGAGAGGGTGATAAGGATTATATAAAACCAATTGAACCCGATCAAAATCATCCGGCTTATAAATATGTCAGCGCTAATCCATTCGGGCGGCGTGGTGGTATCGCCGTCCCTCCGCCAATCCCGCCGAATATCAATCCAGAGTCAGCGGCGAATATATATAACACCGGCGACAGTGATTAGTAAATAAAATATGGATTACACCACCCAACAACTTGAAGAAAAATATCAATCTTTACCTGAAGATTTAAAAGAAGCGCTGGTTGAGATTAGAACCGCAGAAACGATTTACAACATCGGGCAAAAGAATAATTTTCATATTGACCAAATTGGAGAATTGGCTGACGAGGTTGGATTGGCAATGCTTGGTCTTACTAAACCAAATGATTTTGTCTCCCATATCAAAAACCGCCTGCAACTTGACCAAACTGCCGCCGAGCAAATCGCGCGCGAGGCCAACGAACAAATTTTCTTGCCCATCCGCGAGTCGTTGATGAAATTACATTCATCTTCCGAAGCTTTCGAAGCTAAAGAAGCTCATGAAACTATCTCGGGCGGCGTGGAAACCTTCCCCTCCACCCAAATTGAAGCCAGCGCGGCGACCGAAGGGGTATTGCCGGATAAAGATAAACTACTGGACGAGATAGAGAATCCGAATAAAACCGAAACGGACAAAGTGTTCGAGAAGAAGCTCGGCCAATTATTCCGCATCCCGCGCGAGGAAGTTGATTTGGATCCTTATTCAGAAAAACCAGAATGAGTTTTTGTGATAAAATAAATCAATGAATTTTCAGGTGCCTCAATTTATAGAAGTGGAGGACAGAATCTTCGGGCCGCTGACCTTCAAGCAATTCGTTTATTTGGCCGGCGGGGCTGGCGCGATTTTTATGGCTTATACTTTTTTGCCGATCTATTTGAGCATTTGGCCGATGATTCTAATCGCGGTTTTAGCTCTCGCCCTCACCTTTTATAAAGTGAACGACCGGCCGTTCGTCAATGTTTTGGAATCGGCTTTTCGTTATCTCCTGACGGCCAAACTTTATTTGTGGAAAAAACAAGAAAAAACCGTTCAGACTTCTAAAATTACTCTGGGGATGGAAAAACCGCTGGAAATTCCCAAATTATCGCAAAGTAAACTGCGCGATCTAGCTTGGAGTCTAGATGTCAAAGAAAACTTGAAGTAAAAAACGTAAAAAGTAAAACCTAAATGCCCCAAACCAAAGAAAATCAACAAAAAGCCCGAGCGACGCAGGATTTCGTGCCGGTGGATGAGATCCGCGACGGAGTCGTGATTTTAAAGTCGGGCGGCCTGCGCCTCGTTCTGATTGCTTCGTCGCTTAATTTTGCGCTCAAGTCGGAAGACGAGCAGAATGCTTTATTTTTACAGTATCAGAATTTTCTCAATTCGCTGGAATTCCACATTCAGATTTCCGTGGAATCAAGAAAATTAGACATCCGGCCATATCTTGGAGTGTTGGAAGAATTGGAGAAAAACCAATTAAATGAATTGATTAAAATTCAGACTCATGAATATATTGATTTCATTAAAAATTTTACGGAAAACACCAACATTATGTCTAAAAATTTTTTTGTCGTCATTCCGTACGAGCCGCCGGTATTGGAACAAAAAGGCGGTTGGTTGGCTAAAATTTTTGCCCGCGGCCAAACCCCGACCGCCGACGACGAACAAAATAAATTTGAAGAATACCGATCGCAATTGGAACAACGCGCCAGCGTCGTGGCTCAAGGACTGGCGAGGCTCGGCATTCGCGTTGTTCAGTTGGGAACCGAGGAACTAGTGGAGATGTTTTTCAAAATTTTTAATCCCGGTGAAGCCGCCGCGCCACAAATATGAGTTTATTTTCCAGAAAACCAAAAGCGCCGGAGAATGTGATTACTTCTATTTTGCCGGCCGATATTTACAAAACGGGCGTGCTGGAGCTCCGCGACATCATCGCGCCTTCGGCGCTTAAAATTACGCCGCGCTTGATTCATTTGGGTGAAAAAATGGCTCGGACGCTGTTTGTGATTTCTTACCCGCGCTTTCTGGCTGGCGATTGGTTTTCGCCGCTCGTCAATCTGGATAAGATTTTTGATATCTCCATTCTGATTCATCCGATTGACACCGCCATCGCCCTCCGACAACTGGAGAAAAAAGTGGCGGAAGTGCAAAGCCAAATTAGTATCAAGGAAGAAAAAGGGTTGGTGCGGGACCCGATTCTGGATGTCGCTTATCAAGACATTGAAAATTTGCGCGACGCTCTGCAACAGGCGCGCGAGAAAATTTTTGACGTCGGACTTTATTTGACGATCTACGGCGATTCCGAAGATGAATTGAATAAAATTGAGTCGGAAGTTAAGGGTCTGCTTGATGCCAAATTGGTGTATTTGAAACCGGCGTTGTTTCAACAGGAAGAAGGATTCAAAAGCACTTTGCCGACGGCGGAAAATTTATTGAATGTCAATTACAAACTCAATTCCGGGCCGCTGTCGTCGCTCTTTCCGTTTGTCTCTTTTGACTTGACTTCCAACCGCGGCATTCTTTACGGCATCAACCGCCATAATTCCAGTCTGGTGTTGTTTGATCGTTTCTCGCTGGAAAATTATAACTCGGTGATTTTCGCCAAGTCCGGCGCCGGCAAATCTTACGCGACTAAACTGGAAATTCTGCGCAGTTTGATGTTTGACGCCGACATCATCGTCGTTGATCCCGAGCGCGAATACGAATTTTTGGCCGAGGCCGTCGGCGGCCGCTATTTCAACATTTCCCTCACCTCCGAACACCACATTAATCCATTTGACCTGCCTTTCCCGCGCGAAGACGAATCGCCAGCCGATGTTCTTCGTTCCAATATCATCAATCTAGTCGGCTTGTTCCGTTTGATGTTGGGCGGCTTGACGCCGGAAGAGGACGCGATTTTGGACAGCGCCATCACTGAAACTTACGCTTTGAAAGACATCACGCCGGAGGCTGACTTCACTAATAAACCGGCGCCTCTATTGTCCGATTTGGAATTGGTGCTGGCGGGAATGGAGGGGGGTGAGGCGCTGGCCGGCCGGCTGGTCAAATATACCCAGGGGACTTGGGCTGGATTCATCAATCAAGCGACTAATGTGGACATTAATAAAAAATTCGTCGTTTTTTCGGTTCGCGATATGGAAGACGAATTGAAGCCGGTGGCGATGTATATCGTGATGCATAATATCTGGAACGCGATTCGGCGGA
>JBBUAW010000003.1:0-28489 GCA_038058475.1 Patescibacteria group bacterium
TCTACATCATTCTCGCCGCACAGGGACATCCCGACGCGCATGAGAAGGTGCGGACACTCACGCTCACAGCCCAAGAGCATGACATATCGCTCCAAGCAGTAATTGACAACGATTCAGAGATGCGTACTTATGTGCGCATGATGACTCCGCGCCAACGGAGGATTCTTTCGAACTCGTCTCTCTACACCGGCATCGCCGCCAAGAAAGCGAAGGCGATCGCGGAAAAATGGAAGCAAAAATTCGGACTCTAGTCCGACCCACGGGCGTTGCCGTTACTCGGCAACGCTCTTTTTTTTATTTAAAATCTTTTCTTATTCTCATATTTTTACCATTCTTTATTTATTGAAATTGAATGCGACGGCAATCATTTTTCCGAAGCGAGGGGGCGGTAGAATTCCTCTCCCAACTCCCCTTACGTCTCGTCCGAGCAGTAAAGATGCATTTTAATCCGTCGAAAGATTATCAACGTCGATTTGACCTGTTTCTTTTTCTTGTTGTCGGCGAGACAAAACAAACATTCCAGTGATGAAAAGAACGGTGGAAGTGCCGGCCGAAATCATACAGTATTGGCAGATCGCGTTGAGCACGAAAAGTTGCAGGTAAACAAAATAGGCGGACATTATGAAACCGATGATGGTGCCATAAGAGGCCAGCCGGATTAAAGAATTATTTTTTCGGTCCAGATAAGCAATCGCCAAAATCAAAAGTGTCAGATAATAGAGCGAACCGAAGAGCGACACCGGCACGCCGGCGATTTTGCTTTGGCCGCTGGTCAGAACGATCTCGCAGCCGGCGACAGTGCAGGGCGGAATGTTGCCGCGATAATGTTCCACGGTGAGATAGGTGGCATCCAGAAAACCGATGGCACTAACGACCAGAAAAATAATGGCGGCAACTTTCAAACTCTTGGTCATTGATTTAATTTTTCGGCGATAATTTTTTCCAACTCAATGGCCGAAAAAGGCAATGGTAATTCTTGACCATTAAGAAAAAAGGTTGGCGTGCCGGTTAATTTAATGGCCTGACTTTCCCGATAGCTGGCCGCGACTTTGTCTTTCAGCTCTTTGGCTGTCAAATCTTTAACAAATAAATTTTCATCCAGCGCCAATCCCCCCGCCGCGCCAGCGAAAATTTCCTCGGCTTTGGTCTTTCCCGCCCAATCGGTTTGATGCTCAAATAACCAATCATGCATTGCCCAGAATTGACGCTGGCGGCCGGCCGCTTCCGCGGCCAGGGCCGCCAGTTCGGCGTTTCGGTGGGTCGGCAACGGAAAGTGGCGATAAACAAAAGCCAGATCCGGACCAAATTTCTCTTCCATTTGTCTGACGAGCGGATAATAAGCGGCGCAGGCTGGACATTCAAAATCGCTGTATTCAATCAAAACCGCTTTAGCGGCCGGATCACCTTTCACCCAATCGGCAGCGGTGACCGGCGGCGGCGTTTTGACCCTGCTAATCGGCTGACCGCGGCCAAAAATAAATCCTAAGATTGAAACGATAATCAATACGCCGACAATCCCCCAGAGAACGATGGTGTGTTTGGTCATAACTGGAAATTATAGCAGATGACTTTATGCTCTTCAAGGTTTATGTTATAAAATTATAGAAAGTTTAGTGTTCCCGCCCATAGCTCAGTTGGTAGAGCAGCTGCCTCTTAAGCAGACGGTCCAAGGTTCAAATCCTTGTGGGCGGATCGCGGAAATAAAAAAATAGGCCGGAGTGGTGAAATGGCAGACACGCTAGCTTTAGGAGCTAGTGAGCGCAAGCTCGTGGAGGTTCAAGTCCTCTCTCCGGCAATTTGATTTGCATTTTTTTAATCAATATGGTATAGTCTCGACCAGAGTTTTTGTCAATCGCGCGGGCGATTGGTTTGACCGATTCGGTCTTTGACACTTTTTTCCGCCTGACGGCGGAGGAGGAATATGATGAATCTGTTATGGAAAAGAGTCCAGGAATGGATCAAGGCAAGGATGGCTTTTCTTGTAATAGTGGCCGGTCTTTATTTTTTGTTCATGGTTGTATTGGTGCTACTCTGGGGTAATCGAACGCCGCTCGGCAAGGTTGTCGTTCCCTGGGATTGGATCTGGCTCGCGACGGTAGTTGGCTATACCTTGGCCAGCATCACTGGCACGGGTCTCAGTGAGAGAGCTTCAAAATTCTTATTTGCTAAATTGCCAATCGGAATGGAAATTCCACCGCAGACTTTAACTCTCGTTCCATTTGGTCTATTCACACTGGAACGTCTATCGGTTGAAGTCCAAGAATTGGAATTACCTGGGGAATCAGAACAGATTTGGAGCGGTCAAGATAAAGAGGGCAGAGAATTAATTCTCGGCCTGAAGGAGGACGGCTCTCCAGCGCCATTACCTAAGAAAATGGGGGAAAATGGCGAAGTAAGAGATTTACCGTGGGTGCAACCAGTACGAGCAACACTGGATGATATGAATCCGTCGGTAAGTAAGGATCCAATAGCAATTGTTTCCAATCTGCCGGATATGCCAAAATTTCAGATTGCTCCTCTAACGCTAGATGAGGACGGCAAGGCACCAGAAGAAGAGCCGGAGGATCCTGCTAGTAAACGAGTCACAGTAGAAGTGAGAGGTACTCTGCTTTGGAGACCGCGTGTTCTACCTAATTTTTGGCGATCTTTTGAAACTTTCGACAAGGCCAAGGAAGTCTTGAGGAAGATCACTATCTCAGAGATGACCAGTGCTCTTCAAGTTGGTAACTTGGCCCGGATGCTGGCCAATCAAGAGTTACTTGGTTTATACATTGCCACCAAGATCAGGGAGCGAGTGGACCACCAGGTAATCTATACTAAAGACGGCCAAATCTATCATAATCATCCCAAGGGTAAAACTCCGGAACCACCCGACCCCGATGATTGCCGGCGCGGAGTGGAAATTGTCGGTTTCTTGCTCCGACCACCTGATTTAAGTCATAGGCTCAATACTAAAATTCAGGAGATTATTGAAGGTAAGGCAGAGGCTGGTGCAATGAGAAGAAGAGCTGAAGGCACAAAAGAAAAGTTGAGACTTGAGGGCGAGGGAGAGCGCCATCGACTCGAGCAAATAGCAGAGGGAGAACGGGCACAAGAACGAGGCAAGATTATTGGTCGCAAGGAGGGTTATGCCGCACTTAAAGAAATTGGTATGACGTCAACGGAAATTCTGGCAGCTGATACTGCTAGACAAATCGCCGAAAATGTTACTAGTCTTTTTGTTTCCGACCAAGCGCCTCTTAGTGGAGTTTTGGGAGCGCTGGCGACCGGACGCAAATCACTTGAACTACCACCGGCCCCATCGCCGCCACCACCCACGAATCCCCCTAATTAGGATTTCAGTTGAGTGGGGATGGTACAAGCCCCGCATCAAGTGTATGGTGCGGGGCTTTTTATTTGACAAAAATATCTTGTATTGATATAATAGCGCCGGAAAGTCAAAGGTTGTTCTTTGACATAGTAATTAAGAGTCAAATTATCGCAAATCGCGAAAACATGAAGAAAGGAAGGATATTCTATGGTAATTATCGGCATCCTGGCTCTATTGGTGATGGTCGCGGCGGCGGTCGCTATGTTTTGGGAATTTCTCCAGATTAACGAGGATAACGCGCGCTCGCAAAACAAATCGGACCAGTTTTTGGCCAGATGTGACCAGATGTTGGTCAAGTTTGACCAATTAATTGCCCTACTTGTAGCAATGACCACTTCGCCGGCGGTCGAACCGCCAGTTAAGAAAAAACCGAGGAAACGGAAGCAGAAAGCAACAGTAGCTACTACGGCGGCTACAAAAGAAGGAGGAACCGATGGTAGCGATATTTAGCGGTAAGAAGCGACATAAGTTGTTAATCGGGCTGTACGCTACAATAATCATCTTGTGCGGGATGATTGTTGTTATGGCAATACCGACGGAGCTAGCAACACAAACAACCACGGCTTCAGCCCCGATTCTAAAAGAGACAACAATGGGAGTTGCCGAGTTCAATCCGATTATTTGGCTTGTTGGTCTGTCGGTAATCATTCTGACCGTTATTGCGGTATATAAGGGTGGCATAGCTAAAAAAGCCGGGTTTGTGAAGGGATGGTTTGACAAACTTATTGTTGCCCAAACCGGAAATTATCAATCCTGGCTTCAGCCAATCAAAGTCATCGCCGCCCTGACGCTCGTGTTCATTTTGGTCGCCGTCTTCTGGCCGGCGCTTTGGCAATGGCTCCGGGGCCAGAAAATCTTCTGGTTGGTGGTGGTTGTCCTACCAATTCTCGCCGCGGTCGCCACCAAATATAAATGGGCCCGGTGGCTTGTAATACCCGTAACGGTCATTGGCCTATTGGCAACTGACTGGCGCGAGTTTCCCCACCCCCAAGACTGGCGTTTGCCGGGTCTGGAAAAAGCCAACGAAGCGGCGAGGAACCGAACGCGAGCGGATGTCGTGCCCGCCGATCCCACCGCACGCGCGGCAAGTTCGGGGGTGAATGGAAAAACGATAATCGCTCGGCCTAAACCAGTTGGGTTGGAGGGGTTTGAACCACATCTAACTGTCCCCTTCTACCATGACTATTGGTGGTCACTGAAAGGAGGTTGTATCAGGATAGAAAACGCTTTCGGCGAATCTATTGATAGTTGTCCTGGGGAAAAACCTTCCGGGAAACTATCCGAATCAACTGGTGAACTGGCAGTTTGGGCTTTGGAGGAAAAAGAAGTAATCGTAACTTTCGGCTGGAAACCATATTGAAAAGATTTCCAGTCGACAATCCCACCCGGTTTGTTATTGCAAACCTTGGGTGGGATTTTTTTATTTTTACTTTATACTTTTCACTTCCGTCTCGTCCCCGCCTGCCGGACGGGCAGGGGCGGACAAGTTACATTCTACCCCGCGCAATTGGCGCCGATGCTTCGGCAAATCAGATTCATAATTCCCCAGAAGGCAATCATAACAAACATTCCGACAAGCCCCCACAGAATGTGCTGGCGGCCGGTCGCGCGCGCTTCTTCGTTATCTGTGTTGCGTACCAACTCAAACACGCCGTAGAGAAAATACAGAAGACCGAGGGCGAACAGGAACCAGATTAACGGAGTAATAATTTCGGTCTTGATTTTACCGATGAGAGGAATTTCGGTCACTTTAATATTTAGGCAACAAATCCTGATATCTCGGGGCTTGACCAGTTTCAACGCTAAAGGTGTTCCTTAACACGCCGATTAGACCCCAGATGGCAGACATCACAAACAAAGCAATCACACCGTAAATCATAGCGTCAATATTTTCGGGGCGCGAAACATTTTCTACCGAGGAATCAGGGTGTTTGAATCAACTGGCGGGGCGGTTGGGTCAATTCCAAAAGTATCGGAAATAACCTTAACTAACCCCCAAACGGCGGCCATCACGAATAAGGCGATCACGCCGTAAATCATAATGTTGCGGCCTTCGCCTTTCTTTTCTTCATCGCCAGCGGATAAAATGTATTTGCCCAAACCGATAAAGAAATAAATTAGGGCTAAAGTCATAATAATCGGCACTATCAGATTGAGGATGTCCTGTACCTGATCAGCGATTGAGTCAAGGGTGGCGGCAAACATCACTAACGGCAGAAAGAAAGCTAGACCCGGAACCAGTTTTTTAATTGTGGATAACATTTTTTGAATTGATAAATTTTAATAATAAACAATAAAGGTTTCGACGACCTTTTTAACGACTGGTTAAGTATAAAACATCTCGGCCAAGCAGCCAAGCGTTGATAGTGGATTAGTTAGCTGGTTATAGGTGAAGCCGGAATCGGCGGTCTGGTGGGTGTGTCATAGTCAAGCGGAAAGGTATTTTTGATGACCTTAACCAAACCCCAGACGCTGACCATCACAAAGAGGGCGATGACGCCGTAAGTCA
This sequence comes from Patescibacteria group bacterium, assembly GCA_038058475.1. Taxonomy (GTDB): domain Bacteria; phylum Patescibacteriota; class Minisyncoccia; order Phycocordibacterales; family JACOZG01; genus JACOZG01. Next base: position 5,880 of record JBBUAW010000003.1, read on the forward strand.
TCATACTTATCCCCTCCTTGCGTTTGGTTTCGTCACCGACTGCTTGCAGATATTTAACGATGCCCCATAAAAAATAGACCAGCGCCAAAGTTAAAATTAGCGCCACCAGCGGATTGAAGATATTTTCAATTATCGTTTGGATTAAAGATTTGAAATCAGTCATAAAGTTAAAACTAGAAGTTAAAAAGCTAAAACCCAACCATTATTCTAAACTATCAATTGTGCCCTGAATCGTTGTTTGAATCACGAACGCGCCGAGAATCACCGCCGCGCCGATCACCGTCCAGAACAATGTGGTCTTGGCCTGCGTCAATTCGGATTCATTGCCGCGCGCCTTGACGAACAAAAAACCGGTATAGACGATCGCCAGCGCGATGACCGGCAGGCCGATTTGGACGACAATCTCCAAAATTTTAGTGATGAGCGCGCCGATGTCGGTGATGCCGCCGAGGGGATTGTCGATAGAACCACCGACGCGACCAGTGCCATCTGGCCCTCCGACGCGACCAGTGCCATCTGGTTGCGCCCAAACCCTTTGAACCTTCCCGAAAAATGAGAAGAGAAAAGCGAAGAGTGTAAAATAAATTTTATAAATCATAGAAACTTTAAACATTTATTGAAGGAAGCCGGGTAAAAATGGCGACTGTTCTCCGATCAGACCGACCATAATCGTTCTGACGATTAGCCAAGCCGCCAACGTTAACACTAAACCCCAGATGGCCGAACCAATAATACTTTTGGCCTGACTGCGTTTGCCTTCGTTCGTGCCGGCGGTAACCAATACCACCCCGCCCCAGACAATCATTGCCGTGGCGAGCGGCGTGGCAATCAGGACCAAATAATTGAAGAGGTTGCCGATGAGCTGGAGAAAATCCTGATAACCGCAGACGCGCGGTGGCGAGCCTGGCGGCGACTTTTGACCACACTCCGGCACCAGCGGCGGGAAGAACGCGGCCAGCGCCGGCGCCGCGACAAAACCGATAATCATCAAGATAATTATTAATTTACTAATCGCGGCCATAGATTTTTTGCAGGAGCGCATTAAGCTCCCGGTCGGCCGCGGCCACCGCTTCGGCCGAACGTAGACGACCGGTGACGACTGATTCTACCATAGCGTCAAAAATCTTTTTAGTCGCTGGCGGATCCGGATCAAACCACGCGCGCGTGAGCAGGGCCGCGCGATAAAACAAGGCCAGCGCCGGATCAGCCGGCAATTGGGTTAAGAGATCGCGGCGCGCCGGCGGGAGCAAGAGCGCTGACGCTAAGGCGCCGGCCGAGGGAGCGGCGGAAAACGCGATCGCCGCCGAAACGGCGGCATTAGTTTTCGCTCCGCCGCGCACCGCCGCCACTGACAATAAACGACCTAAAATGAGTTTTGATTGATTGGTTTCTATCGGCTGGGGCGGCAACGCCACATCAAAAGCCAGATGCGGATTCTCGCGCCCGATGGCGGCATATTCGCTGCCGTAACCGAAATAGAAAATTGTCTGGCCGCGGCTGAAAGCTTGCCGCGCTTCGGGCAAAGACCGATTCCAAGAATAATTGGGGCGGGCGGGATCGGCGAATTGGGTGTAAAAATCAAGTGCGGCGACGGCCGGTTTTAAGGTGGTGTTGAAGGATTGATCAAGGGTGGAAACATAATTGCCGGCGGCCGGATGGCTGATAATCGGATTGCCGGCTTGCAACAACAACATCGCTAATAAATCTTTAGCGTGAATGATATTTTTTGTTTCGCCCAAGGCGGCGGCGCTTTTAAGAATGTTCCGCCGGTCGTCAAAAGTCGTCAGCGCGGCCGTTTTAGAGATAAATTCGCTCCAGGTGCGTGGCGGGGCTGGCCAGCCAGCTTCCGCCAGCAGATTTTTGTTGTAATACATCACCAGCGGATCAACCAAAAGCGGCAGGGCCAGAATTCCTTCGTCGCCAATCATCAATCCACCGGCGTCAATAAAGGTGTCTTGAAATTGCCGGAGTGAAAGAAAATCGGGCGGCAACGGCGCGAGCCGCGTTCGTTGAGTTAAACCTAAATCATGAGGCAAGAGCAATAAATCGGGGGCGCGATTGTCGGCTTTGGCTTCCACAAATTCCGTTTCCAGAGTGGCGCCGGCTTTCTCTTCATAACGCAGAGTAAAATAATTTTTATAATCTTTGTTGAATTGTTCCAGAATCGGCTGGAGGATGGATGGCGGCACTGTTCCCCACATCGTCAGTTCGCCAGCCACGCCGGCCGGCGTTGGGCGATAACCCGGCAAGATGCCGGCAAAAATAAGCGTTCCGACGATTAAAAATAAAATGAACAGAGCGATAATGACGATATGAAAAGCGCTTAAATTTTTCATTGGACAAGAGTGAATAAAAGACCGTAATGATGATCGCCGGCCGGAAATTCCTTCAGAAAACTGAAACCGGCTTGGGCGGCGATATTTTTGATTGTTTCCGCTTGGACGACCCGCTCGGCCGGCGGCCCCAGACCGCCGTAAGAATCGCGCCAATCAATCACGGCCAAGCGCCCGTCCGGTTTCAAAATCCGTTTGGCTTCCAAAAACAAAGTGTATTGACCGGAAATTTGGAACAATAAATTGGCGAACAGGACGAAATCTACCGTTCGGTCGGCTAGTTTGGAACCGCCGGCGCGTTCCAGATCTGACCAGACGACTTCCAAATTTGACAAGTGCGCCGCTTTGGCCTCCCGCCCGAGGCGGGCGAGCAATTCTTTTTGCGCGTCAATCGCGTAGACGCGATGAACGCGGCGGGCCATGGCCAACGCGTAGGCGCCGGAACCGGCGCCGAAATCGGCGACAGTCATCTCTTCGGTTAAATTAAACTGATCAATATTCTCGGCGGGTCGGGAAAAAGCCATACCCGGTTATTGTAACATAACGCACGCAATGTGGATAAATGGGTTGACTTTTTGTTAAGACTTTACTAACCTTAAACTACAAACGGCTTCGGCCCTCCCCGCAAGGGGTAAAAAACAAGAGTCAGGCAAGCAACTGCCTGATTTTTGTTTTTAATGTCACAAAATCACCCTCTCCTATATCTCCCATTTTGTATTTCAATCGTTTCGCGTCAATCAGTCGAATCTGAGAAAGAATTATTGTGCTGTTTTCTCCTCGCATCTTAAAGGAGAAATAATAACGTCCTTGTTTTTTATTTTTCGTTAGTGGTAAGGCCCAGAAAATTTCATTATTAAATTTTTTAAGCACGATAACTGGACGCAAAAACTCTTGGCCACGGCCGTCTTGCTCGAAACCAACATTCTCACCCAAATGGCAAAACCATATCTCACGTTCCTTGAAAAATACACGCGGACGATAATTGTGAACCTCTTTCTTTTTCTGATGCCATCTATCGAAATCTTTTTGCATACATCGAATGTGAAATTTTAGAGACTATTTTTTAACCACCAATAAGACTACTGCCGAACATTAGAAGTCCCACAAAAAATAGCAGGGTGTTTAAAATAATACCGATTACCGCATGTAATCCCCCACCCACATTAGAATTATTTTTTACTTTTCTTAAACCAGCGAAACCAAAAATAAGACCGGTGAGAATGATTAAAAGAAAGACGACAGAAAAAATAAGTGCAATAGATCTTTCTGTTGAAGTTATTGGGCTTCCTATACCAGCATCGACACGCAGACTTGACGAAATAGCCCCAATAAAAATATAAAGGATTACACTTACGATTGAGAGAATCCAACTCCAAACTGCAATTTTGTTTTTCATAACTTATATTTTATCGAGTTTCTAATTTACAAACAAGTGAGTGAGGCGAGTGAATCGCCCGGGCGGATTTTCATAATTCGCACCCCCTGGGTCGCCCGGCCCAAAATCGGAATTTCCGCCAATTTAGTTCTGATGACCTGGCCGTGTTTGGAGATCGCCAGAATTTCGGTTTCGGCGCCTTCGGCCCCGCCGGCCAAAACTTCCGCCTTGATCAGCGCGCCGGTTTTGGCCGTTACCTTGGCGGTTTTGATGCCCGAACCGCCGCGCCGTTGCACTTTATACTCCGACAATTTAGTCCGCTTACCGAAACCGTTGGCGGAAATTCCCAACAGGGCGCTGATAGATTGTTTTTCATTTTTAATGACGCCCAGACCGACGACGGCATCATTTTTCTTTTTCAACTTAATTGCTCGAACACCGCCGGCGGTCCGGCCCATCTGGCGAATGTCTTTCACCTTAAACCGGATGGCTTGCCCGCCGGCGGTCGCCAAAATTGCTTCATCGTCTTTAGCCACGATGGCCGCCGCCAAGAGTTCATCGCCCGAATCAAGGGTAATGGCGATAATACCGCTCCGCCGGACATCGCGAAAAACTTCCGCTTCCACCCGCTTGGCTTGGCCGGCCTTGGTAACCATCAATAAAGAAATGGTTTTATCTTTTGCTCGTGGCATCACCAAAACGGAAGTCACCCGCTCTTCGCTCGTTAAAGACAAAAAATTCATGATGGACTTGCCGCGCGTCGCTCGTTTGCCTTCCGGCGTATCGTACATTTTCATTTGGTAAACTTTGCCGCGGTCGGTGAAAAACAGGAGATCGTCATGGGTGCTAGCGGTCAGAAACAACGAGACAAAATCCTCTTCTTTAATGTTCAAATCCACCACGCCGACGCCGCCGCGCCGTTGGGCGCGATATTCGGTCGGGTCAGTCCGTTTCAAATAACCGCCGCGCGTCAGTACTAAAACATTTTCTTTGTCCGGCACCAAGTCTTCCGTTTTAATTTCCGACACGCCCTGTCGGATAACCTTGGTTCGTCGGTCGTCGGCATATTTGTTTTTAATCGCCAAAAATTCGGTTTTCATCACGACCCGAATTTTCGCTTCATCCGCCAGCAAGGCCTTCAATTCTTTAATCAACGCCTGCATCGCCTTGAGCTCGTCTTCAATCTGTTGGCGCTCCAGCCCCGCCAACTTCTGCAACTTCAATTCCAAAATCGCGGTGGCTTGCAGCGCCGAGAATTTGAACCGCTCCATCAACTGTTTCTTGGCGTCGGCAACATCGCGCGATTTTTTAATCGTTTGAATGACGGCGTCAATCTGGTCCAGCGCGCGCGCCAGACCGATGAGAATGTGTTCGCGCTCTTCGGCCCGCCGCAGATCATAAACCGACCGGCGGCGGATGACCGTCTGGCGGTGACCGATGAATTCATCCAAAATCGCCTTGAGCGAAAGCAGTTTCGGCACGCCATCCACGAGCGCCAGCATATTGTAATGGAAGATTGTTTCCAGCTCGGTGTGTTTGTACAACGTATTCAAAATTTTCTCCGGCTGGCTGCCGTTTTTCAGATCAATCACTACGCGCGTGTCTTCCAGTCGCGTGGATTCGTCACGAATATCCCTAATTCCTTCTAATTTTTTCTCGCGCACCAGATCGGCGATTTTAATAATCAATTCGGCTTTGTTCACCTGATACGGAATGGAAGAAATGATAATCTGATTGTCAATAATTTCCGCTTCGCCGCGTACAACGACGCCCCCGCGGCCGGAGGCCGCGGCGTGATGAATATCGTGCTCGTTGAACACTAAACCGCCGGTCGGGAAATCAGGCCCTTTGATGAATTTAAACAAATCCTCGGCCGTCGCTTCGGCGTGATCCACCAGATAAATAAGGGCTTCCATCACTTCGCCTAAATTATGCGGCGGAATTTTTGTGGCCATGCCGACGGCAATACCGACCGAACCCATCAGCAACAAATTCGGAATCACCGACGGCAGTAACGTCGGTTCTTGACGCGTGGCGTCATAATTGGGGACGAAATCCACCGTTTCTTTTTCAATATCCCGTAATAATTCATCGGCCAAAGGTGACATTTTGACTTCGGTGTAACGCATCGCGGCGGCCGAATCACCGTCAACCGAACCAAAATTTCCTTGGCCGATGACGAGTGGATAACGGAGGGCAAAATTTTGGGCCAATCGCACCAAGGCGTCATAACAGGCGACATCGCCATGCGGATGATATTTACCTAAGACATCACCAACGACTAGCGCCGATTTACGAAACTTGGCTTGCGCCGTTAACCCTAAATCATGCATCGCGTACAGAATCCGCCGGTGCACTGGCTTCAAACCGTCGCGCACGTCCGGCAGAGCCCGCGACACAATCACCGACATCGCGTAATCAAGATACGAATCTTTCATCTCCGTCACAATTTCAACGGGAACGATTTTATTCGTTATCTTTTCCTCGTCGGGTTTTTCGTTTTTTTTGTCCGCCATAAAATTAATCTTTTAACCGCTTAATTAACACTTGCCAGCCGGTTTTAATCCGCTCCAGAGTTTCCACTGAATTGACTGAACCGACATTGGCGGTTTGACCGCCGCCTGAAGTTAGAAATTTAAGATTTAACAGCCAAACCAAAAAAATTACTACGGTCAGACTGCCCGCCGTCAAAACGAGCACGCGGCGGCGCGCCGGCTCCGGCCGGCGGCGCAATTCATCAAGATAATCGGCAAATCTTTTCATTTTGATTTCAGCTGGCGGCTAAAACCGCGAGCTCGCCCTCTTTGGCGGTTAAATCTTTATCTTTAATCACCAGTTTGTCTAGCGCCGGTTGATTTTCCGCGCCGGCTTCTTTAATAAATTGTTTGAGCGTTTCGGCAGTATAATTAACCGGAATAATTAAATGGGGATTTAGAGTCAGCGCCAGTTGGTAAGCGGCGCGCGGGATTAAACCGCCGGTCGCCGAATCGCCGAGCGGCACGAATAAAATATCTGCCGTTCCGAGTTCTTCCTTGGCCACTGGCGGCAGTTCTGGGTCAATTAGCGCGCCGAGATGAACCAGATTCTTGCCGTCAACGGTCAAAGAGTAAACAGTATTTATTTTGCCGTTTGGACCGGCGGTCGCCAAACCGTGAATAAAAGTGCCGAGCCGTTCGTATTCGCCCGGGCCGTCAATGATAAATGGTTGGCGCTCGCCGAAAACCAATTCGGCTACGCCGTTATAGAGCGGGTCGTTTAAAGACACTAAAGCCAAGTCGGCGCCGAAACGGTTTGGTTTTAATTCTGATTTCTGGCCGATGGGATTAAAAACCGCGACCCAATCGCCGTGACTGATTTTAATCATTCCCGCGCCGTGGTAAGTGAGAATCATCGCTTTTTAGTGTAGCAAAAATAGACTTTTTTGGCCAGTTTGTTATACTCCCCCCATGCTTATATTGACGACCGAAGACCAGTCTGCAACAGGCGGGATGGCGCCGCGCGCGATGGATCAATTGGTTAAAGATTCCGCCAGTCTGCCGGAGACCGGCGCGATCGTTAAGGGGACAGTGATCGGCCGCGGCAAAATGGCGCTGTACGTGGATGTGCCGCCGTTCGGCACCGGCATTATTTTTGGCCGAGAATATTTGAACGCCCGAGAAATTATCAAGGCGATTAATCTCGGCGAAACCATTACCGCTAAAATTGTGGCGGCGGAAGGCGAAAACGGTTACCTGGAGTTGTCGCTTAAAGAAGCCAAACAAGCGATTATTTGGAGTGAAGCTAAAAAAGCGCAGGAAACCAAAACGGTGTTTGAGTTGCCAATCAAAGATGCTAATAAAGGCGGCCTGATTCTTGACTGGCAGGGACTGGACGGCTTTCTTCCCGCTTCCCAGCTGAAACCGGAACATTATCCCAAAGTGCCGGATGGTGATCGTGGCAAGATTATGGACGAATTAAAACAATTGGTGGGCGAAAAGTTGACGGTTCGCATTATTGACGCTGACCCTAAAGAGGGAAAATTGATTTTGTCCGAGAAAATCGAGAACGTTAAACATCATAAAGAAGTAGCGGATAAATACAATTTGGGCGATGTGGTGACCGGGGAAATTACCGGCATCGTGGACTTCGGCGCGTTCGTCAAACTGGAAGAAAATTTTGAAGGGCTGATTCATATTTCGGAAATTGACTGGTCGCTGGTGGAAAATCCGCGTGATTATTTCCGGATCGGCGATAAAATTCAAGCCAAAATTATTGAAATTAAAGAAGGAAAAATTTCTCTGTCGCTTAAAGCGCTGAAACCGAATCCGTGGGTGGAGGCGGCGAACAAATATAAAAAAGGCGACTGCGTCAACGGTGTCGTCATCAAATTTAACAAGCATGGTGCGCTCGTCTCCATTGAAGAAGGCGTGGCCGGTCTCATTCATATTTCGGAATTCTTGAACGAAACCGATTTGCGCCAGAAACTGGAACTCGGTAAAACCTATTCATTTAAAATCAATCTCTTTGAACCAAAAACCCAGAAGATGACCTTGTCGCTCGTCCCGTCAACAGTGGGGCTTGCTAAATAAAGTAATTTTTGTTATAAATCTGCCGGTAGCGGTTTTGAGGATCAGGCGGTAATAATGGTAGTGGTGGGGACCAACTACCCGGCATTACTCCTGATCCTCTTTTTTGTCGTCATCAAGCATTATCAAGGTTAGTCCCCACCTACCGATGGATAAACTTGGTAATGACCTTACTTAACAATCGTAAAATAATTGTCGCTCGAGTCGCAATTATTTCGAGTGCCAGCTTCACAAACCTCAACGTAATAATTACCAGCTGAAATAGCCTTATTCACGATGTCGGTTGCCACGATCCAGTTGTATGGAGCATAGGCATTAACATTTTTATCTAGCACGATTGGTCGTGGCATCATCTCCACACAGCCCATCCTGGGCGGGCAAACCGGCATTGGTGCCTGCAAATATAAATCAACTACTGCCGAAGCATGAGCCAACAATGGGGCCTGCTTAACCCAAGTAATGGCTTGAGTCGAACTCGCCACCCACTGCTCGCCGCCGTTCGGCGTGAGAACGGTGATTTTGGGCTGGTTGGAAACAATAGTGAATGTATCACTTGAGTCACAAGATTCATTTACTCCATAAAAACCTGGTTGTGCACCAGCAGAACAAACAACTATTTTATAGTAACCACCCTGCACATATCCTTCAGTCCAACCAGATGTTGTATGGAACATACCAACAGACCAATCATAGATATTCCCGGCGACACCTCTCTCAATTATGATTGGGGAAGGAATATAGGGAAGACAAGTAGCCCCACCTGCACTAGAGCAATTTTGGACTGGCAATACATACAGATCAACTGTAGAAAAATTCGCGACATTTACTCTCCATGTGATAGACCGTCTAGTTTTTTGAATTAATGTTTCCCCATCGTTAGGAGTTAGAACAGTGATCTTTTGATTGAGATTCTGCCCCACAACCACACTCAAACTCGTCCGCGCGGATTGGCCAGTGTTATCAATAACAGTAAAAGTCGGGGTGGAAGCGCCGGCACGGTTGTAAGAGTGAGTGAAGGTGGCTGATTGCTGAACCGGAGGAACTGACGGTACACCAGCAACAATTCCGCCAAAATCAATTTCATCACCCCAACGCGCTGAGTATGAGAGCGGGCCATTTTCCGGATCGGACGCTCTTACCGTCCAAGTCCCCGTCTCGCCGATTTTTAAAGTTGTCGGGCCAGAGACACCAGAAATGATTGGCGCGCGGTTGCCGGTCACTGGTCGGCACCCATACAGACGATTGAGCACTGCGCGGGTGGCGGGACCGACATAACCGGTCGGGCTGGTGAGTCCGAGCGGCGTAAGAATTTCGTTTCGGTATTTTAATTGGAAAGCGGAAACGGCAGCAGCGGTACCCTCGTTAAAATCAAGCCATTGCCGTCCATCTTGAAATTCATCTTGACTCAGAAATCCTTCTCGGACCAAAGCTCGATAAAGATTGGTTACATCATCATTCTGATTTCCCACTCCAAGATTTTTGTTAAAAGTGAAACAGAATGGCCTTGCCTGCCCCTGCAATTGTCGCAACTGTTCTTGAAGCACCGCGATTTGACGTTGAAGTTCAGCGATCCGACTGGCGACATCGTTTGACGTTTCGGCGTTAATAATTAACGGACTAACCAGAAACGACAAAACCAATAGACTCAAGAATAGATATTTTTTAAGCATAATTTAGTGTTTAGTTAATAATTGATAGCACCTTCACTTTAGCACATAAAAGAATATCAAAAAATGCAAAGATGAGTCCTTTGTTGAAGGACTTATCTTGGGTCAATAATATCCACCACTACCCTTGACTTATAAAGAGCACTTGCTATGATGACCAAGTATCCCCAATGGAAAAGCTCACCCCTTAAGGTTCTGTCCTTCTGGGGCCTTTTCTTTTTTGTAAAATAATCTTTCTCTTAAATCATTCATAAATCGTAAATAAGGACGAAATACTCGAAATTTAAGCAGAGCGGAGAATTTATCACGATTGGGAATGAGAATTGCTTTCAATTTACTTTTTTCCAGAAGGTACTTCACTAGACAATGAAAATCTCCGTCACCAGAGACAATCACCGCTTTGTGGTAATTTAGAAATTCAATCATTACTTGTAAAACTAATTCCGCATCACAATTGCCTTTTGTTGAACCATCTTTATACTCGAGCGTTGGTTTAAAGACGCAGATAAAATCTTTTCGTATTAAAAAATCATATAACTTCTGATTACCTTCAACATAACCGATAAATAAAAACGCTTTATTTACGCTATATTTTTCTTTGAGATAGATCCGGAAACGGGCAAAGTCTAAAATCCAACCTTGATTTCTAATATTAAGATTCAGATTTTGGTTGTCAATAAAAGCATAATTATTTTCTTGCCGTTTCATAATTTAATTAAACCGATTCATGGCCAGTGGCCAGCCGTCAATCAAAATGGCGTCAAGAGTTTCAATTAGTTTTGGAGTAAGTTTCTTGAGTTTTAATTCTTCGGCCGGTTTGAATTTGCCTAAAATAAAATCCACCACCACTTTTTCCCCCACTGGTTTTTTCAATTTGCCGCTCGGCGTGGTCGGCGCGATTCCCACGCGCAAGCGGATAAAATTTTGAGTTTTGAGTTTTTTGATAATTGATTCCACGCCGCGGTGGCCGCCTGAACTGCGGCCGAAAGAAATTTTAAATTTTCCCAGCGGCAAGTCCAGATCATCATGGACAACGACTAAATTTTCAGCCGCTTTTTTACTCTTAATGACTTTCGCCACCGCCTCGCCTGATTTATTCATAAAAGTCATCGGTAAGAGCAAAGTGGCTTTCTTTTTTGGTTTTTGATCGGCTAAAGCCGTCACCAGCCGCGCGCCCGTGTTATGCCGCGTGTTTTCATACGCCGCGCCCGGATTACCTAAACCAAAAATTGTCAGCGCTTGAGACATTGTGGTTTTTATATTACACTAGGCCGGTATGATAGAAAAGACTTCGCGAAGCAGTTGGTGGGAAATCATCCGTTTTGTCCTCATTACCCTGATTATCGTCGTGCCGATTCGCGCCTATGTCGCTCAACCGTTTATCGTTTCCGGTCTGTCCATGGTGCCCTCTTTTGATAATGGCGAATATCTAATCGTGGACGAGTTAAGTTATTTACTGCGCGAGCCCAGGCGCGATGAGGTGATTATCTTCCGTTATCCGAAAGATCCTTCAAAATTCTTCATCAAACGAATTATCAATCTGCCCGGCGAAACGGTTACCATTGGCGCTGAAACTTATGAACTTAAAGCCGGTGAATATTTCGTGCTTGGCGATAATCGCTCAATGAGTCTGGACTCCCGCGTCTGGGGTCCGGTGCCGAAAAACTTGATCAAGGGTCGGGCCTTCTTGCGTCTGTTTCCATTTAATCGCCTCGCTTATTTGCCGGCCGTAGAATCAAATTTATGAGTAAAAAAGTCGGAGGGAAGAAAAGTTCGGAATTCAAACTGCAGACAGTTAAGGGAATGCGCGATATTTTTGGCGACGAATATTATGGTTATCAAGGTTTGATTGAGAAGGCCTCGGAGACGGCGATTTATTACGGTTTTCGGCCGATTGACACGCCAATTTTGGAGTCTGTGGAGTTGTTTCAAAAAGGGATTGGCTTGAATACCGACATTGTTGAAAAAGAACTTTACACTTTACGCACTAAGGGCGGCGATCATTTGGCGTTACGACCGGAATATACCGCGCCGATTATGCGGGCTTATTTTGAGCGCGGCTTGCAAGCCGAGCCACAACCGGTGATGCTCTACGCTGCCGGGCCGCTTTTTCGGCACGACAATCCTCAACGCGGCCGGAGCCGCGAACTGCGCCAGTTTGACTTGGAAATCATCGGTACCAGCAAAAGTATTGCCGATGCCATGATTATCCGATTGGTTTTAATTATTCTTAAAGAAGCCGGCTTAACCGATTTAACCTTGGAAATAAACAGTATCGGCGATAATGATTGTCGGCCGATTTTCCGACGCGAGTTGGTTAATTATTACAAAAAAAATAGTCGCGCACTCTGCGCCGATTGCGGCGAGCGATTAAAATCCAATCCCCTGCGTTTGCTTGATTGCAAGAACCCCAAATGCCAAAGTCTAAAACAAAACGCACCCAACGCCGTCAGTTATTTATGTTCGGCCTGCAAACAACATTTTAAAGAAGTGTTGGAATATTTGGAAGCGATGAATATCACTTACATTCTAAATAATAATTTGGTGCGCGGTTTGGATTATTACACGCGGACCGTGTTTGAAGTCAGCCAGTCGGCGGTTAAAGAAGTTGGAGACGAAAATTTAGTTGACGCTCCGCCTTTGGCTTTAGCGGGCGGCGGTCGTTATGATTATCTGGCGCGGGCGCTCGGAGTTAAAAAACCGGTTTTTGCCGTCGGCGCGGCCATTGGACTTGACCGCGTCATTCAATCGCCGAACTTTAACCGCTTGACGCCGCGCGTTTTAAAGAAACCGAAGGTTTTTTTCATCCAATTGGGTCTGGAAGCGAAAATGCATAGTTTGCAAGTGATTGAGATTTTGCGCCAAGCGCGGATTCCGGTTGCCCACTCGTTGTCTAAAGACTCGTTAGCCGTCCAATTGGCGATCGCCGAAAAATCAAAAATTCCCTTCACTTTGATTCTTGGACAAAAAGAAGTGATTGACGGCACGGTGATTGTTCGCGACTTAAATACGCGCTCGCAAACAGTGGTAAAAACGGAGGCGCTAGCGGAATATCTTAAAACCTGCTAGGCTTACCGCCAACGATAATGATTGCCATCCACGTTCAAAAAGAATCGGAAACGGAATCAAACTTGAGTTTGATCAAACGTTTCAGTCGACGTTTAAAGGATTCTAAAATTCTGAATGAAGCTAAGGCCCGACGCTATACTGTTCGGCCGCTGTCTTTTTATAAGCGAAAAAAACAAGCGTTAAAACGTTTGACACGGCGAACGGAAATTGAACGGCTCATCAAACTTGGGCTGATGAATGACACTCGCTATAAAAAATCTTAGCCGGCGGCCGCGGCCGCGGCTCAATTTTCGCTCCATGACCACGCGCGTTTTAGGCCAAGATTATGAGTTGAGCCTAGTTTTTGTTGATTCAGCGCGCTCCCGAAATTTGAATCGCGTTTGGCGGGGCAAAAATCAACCGGCTAATATTTTAAGTTTTCCGCTCACGCCAACGGCGGGTGAAATTTTTATTGACTTGGAAATGGTCGGGAAGAAAAATCTGCTCTTCATCTTTATCCACGGTTTGCTCCATTTGAAAGGTCTGGACCATGGGAGTAAAATGGAGGCACTAGAAAGTCAACTAGTAAAATATTTTCAAACGTATGAGCAGACTGATCGTCACCGGTCTTGATGTTGGCAGCGCTTATGTCCGCGTGGCAGTTTGTGGTTTGGTTAAAAATGACAAAAATCCCAGAATTTTAGCTTTAAGCAAAGTAGAATCAAAAGGCTTGCGGCGAGGTTATGTTATTAATATTGATGAAGCGACCGCGGCCATCAAACAGGCGGTGAAAGAGGCCGAGCGCGCGGCTAATGCCAAGATTAAGCGAGTCTTCGTCGGATTAGGCGGCGTTACTTTGGAGTCAAAGATCGGCGAAAGCCAGATTGTCGTGTCCCGTGCCGATTCGGAAATTACCGAAAATGACGTCAACCGCGCGTTAGAATTGGCGGAAGCCAATGTGGCGGAATTGGCCAATAGTCGCATCATCCACGCGATTCCTTTGCTCTTCAAATTAGACGGTAAAAAAATTCTTGGCCGGCCCGACGGAATGCATGGCAATAAATTGGAAGTGCGGGTGCTGTTTATCGTCTACCTGGAACAACATTTGGATAATTTACTGCGCGCGATTGAGGGGGCCGGCCTCGCGGTGGAAGACATTGTCGCTTCGCCCATTGCCGGCAGTCTCCCTTCGCTCACCACCCAACAGAAAAATGTCGGCTGCATCCTGACCAATATCGGTTCGCAAACGACGGCGTTAATTGTTTATGAAGACGGCATTCCGATTTCTTTGCAAGTCTTGCCGCTTGGTTCAATGGATATTACCAACGACATCGCGCTCGGTCTGCGGGTGCCGCTGGAAGAAGCCGAGCGTCTTAAATTGAGTAGCGAAAATATGCTGAATTTCAAGAAAAAACTGGATGAGATTATTGAAGCGCGGTTATCCGATATGTTTGAATTGATTGAAAGTCATCTGAAAAAAATCGGCCGTAACGGTCTCTTGCCGGCCGGCATTTTTATCACCGGCGGCGGCAGTCAGATTGCCAACATTGAAAAGTTGGCCAAGGATGCGCTGCGCTTGCCGGCGAAAGTTTATTGGCCGAATATCGTAGATCATCAAAGTAAAAATCAAATTAAAGACAGCGGTTTTCTCGTCACTTACGGTTTGTGTTTATTCGGCCTCGGCACCGACTTGGAAGAAACCGTTACTAATCGTGTCATCCGCCGCACGAAAAATAAATTCCTCCGCTGGCTTAAGGAATTCTTGCCATAAAAAATAGGATTTGCCTTTTAATTTTTTTCTGCTAATCTGAAGCCAATATGCCGAAAATCAACCCAGAAATTGAGGCGTTTGCGCGAATTAAAGTCGTCGGGGTCGGCGGTTCGGGCAAAAATGCCGTTAATCATATGATTAATTCTAAAGTTCAGGGAGTGGATTTTATCGTCATCAACACCGACGCGCAGGACTTGCATCATTCTTTCGCCAAACAAAAGGTGCATATCGGCAAAAATCTGACCCGCGGCCTTGGCACCGGCATGAATCCGGAGCTTGGCCGCAAGGCGGCCGAGGAAAGTGTGGAAGAAATCCAAAACGTCATCAAGGGCGCGGATATGGTTTTTCTGGCCGGCGGCGTCGGCGGTGGCACGATGTCCGGCGCCGGACCGATTGTGGCCAAAACTTCCAAAGACCAAGGTATCTTGACCGTCGCCATCGTGACCAAGCCGTTCTTTTTTGAGGGTAGTCAGCGCTTGCAGATTGCCGAAGCGGCGATTGATGAATTGCGGAAAGAGGTGGACGCGCTGGTGATTATTCCCAACGACCGTTTACTCGGTCTGATTGATAAGAATACGACTTGTTTCTCCGCCTTCGCCACCTGTGATGAAATTTTGCGTCAGGCGGTGGAAGGCATTTCGGATTTAATCACCACGCCCGGTCTGATCAACGTTGATTTTGCCGACATCAAGGCGATTATGTCCAACGCCGGTTCGGCGCTGATGGGTATCGGCCGCGGTTCGGGCGAAACGCGCGCCACTGATGCCGCGCGCCAGGCGATCAATTCGCCCCTGCTTGACGTGTCCATTGATGGCGCGCGTGGCGTGCTCTTCGCCATTGCTGGCGGTAAAGATATGACGATGTACGAAATTCAAGAAGCGGCCAAAGTGATTATTGAATCGGTCGATCCGAACGCCAAAATTATTTTCGGGGCGATTCATGACGATAAATTAAACAAAAACGAAATTAAAATCACGGTCATCGCTTCCGGTTTTCCGGAAACGGCGCGGAAAAAACCGATGATTACGATTGAATCAAAAAGTCCGAGCCCGAAAGAAAGTTCTGTTTTGCCGAATGAAATGCCGTCGGAACGGCAAATGCCGCCGCTCGGCGGCGGCCCGAAGCGGGCGGACATTGTTCGGCCGCCGCTCGGCGGGCCAATTAACAAAACTGACGAGGACGATAGCTGGTCGTCAATTCCCGCTTTTTTGAGACGGGCGAAGAAACCGTAGGCATGATAAGATTAAAATATGGTAACAATCACTTTACCAAAAATTGAATACCGCGAGCTGAAGAAAAAAGCTTCAGCATATGAAAAAATGGTTCGCTTACCTCAATATTATTTGAAAGGGAAATCAGCCCGAAAGCTCGATCGGCGCGTAGAACAAAGTTTAAAAGAATATCTCGCTGGTAAAACTAGAAAAATTAAGTCTGTTGCTGATTTGATGTAGAATGTTAGAAATTTGTACTGGCAGTTTATTTAGGCGACATTTCAAAAAGTTGCCCGAGGAAATTAAACAGAGGATGATCTTGAGGGAAAAGATCTTTTTCAATAATCCATTTGATCCGCGACTTGGGACTCACAAATTACACGGTGAGCGTAAAAATGAATGGGCGTATTGGGTAGATTATTCGTATCGGATTACTTTCATGTTTCTCGGCGGAAATTATGTGCTGTACACTGATGTTGGAACCCATAATCAGGTTTATTAAATAAAAAAAAATAATTATGCAAAAAAATAAAGGTTTCTCGGTCATAGTTATCATCATCATCCTGGCGGTTCTAGTCATCGGCAGTTACGTTGTCTGGAAAAATCAAGCGGCGTCGACGCCTGCTCCCGCTATTTTGGACAATTCTTTTACCGCCGCGCCGGCACCAGGCTCGTCAACAAGCCCGTCCACACCCAGTGTTGACATGACTGGTTCAGGAATGCCCCGAATATCTAACATCGCTCCGTCTTCTGGATTTCCCGGCACAGTAGTTACTTTAAGTGGAAACGGATTTACCTCGGGATCAGCGACATATGTTGGTATATCAGAGTCAGGTCAAAAATCATTTGACCCAAATAGTGTATCATCAACTAAACTAACCTTTACCATTCCAAACGATCTTACGCCGGGCAATCATGATATAACCGTATTTGTCACTGCTCGACAAACTCCTACAAGCAATAAAGTTACCTTTACAGTATTTAATCCTACGAACAATCAACAATAAAAAATGATTTTTGATTTAATCATCATCGGCGGCGGGCCGGCGGGGGTGGCGGCGGGGGTGTATGCCGCGCGGAAAAAATTAAGAACTTTATTTTTGACTTATGACTTCGGCGGGCAATCGGCGGTTTCGGCCGAGATTCAAAATTGGATTGGCACTTCTTCGATTACCGGCGAAGAATTGGCGAAAAATTTAGAAGCGCATTTGCGCGCTTATGAGAGCGATCCGCCAGTTGGCGGATTGATTATCAAAACCGGTAGTAAAGTTAAAAAAATAGCTAGAACTGGCGACAATTTTTCGGTCAGCACAGATGACGAACAAATTTATCAAGCGCGGACCATTCTGATTGCCACCGGCGCGACGCGCCGGAAATTAATCGTGCCGGGTGCCGAGGTTTTTGAGCAAAAAGGCATTACTTATTGCGCCACCTGCGACGGGCCGATGTTTGCCGGTAAAGATGTCGCAGTGATCGGCGGCGGCAACGCCGCTTTTGAAACGGCTTGGCAACTTTCGGCTTACGCCAAAAGCATTATTATCATCCATCATCGTGTTGATTTTAAGGCTGATAAAATTACCGTTGAAAAAGTCTCGGCTAATCCAAAAATTAAAATACTCACCAACGCCGAAACGATTGAGATTAAAGGCGACCGATTTGTCAAAAATTTGGTCTATAAAAATAAATCGACTGGTGAAATTAAAGAATTGGCGGTTGAGGGTGTTTTTGTGGAAATCGGTTTAATCCCCGCGACTGACTTTGCCAAAGGATTGACGGCGCTTAATCAATACGGTTCGATTATCGTTGACCCGAAAAACCAGCGCGCGTCAGTGGTTGGCGTTTGGGCCGCTGGTGATTGCACGGACGCGCTTTATCATCAAAACAATATTGCCGCCGGCGATGCGATTAAAGCTCTGGAAGATATTTACCTTTATCTTCAACGGAAATAATTATGGCGGTCAGTCTCGGGCAAAAACTTTTCCGCGGGCAAAAAATTACTCTAATGGGACTGGGATTGCTCGGCCGTGGTGTTGGTGACGCTAAATTTTTGGCCGCTAGCGGCGCCGAATTGACCGTCACTGATCGAAAAACGGCCGTTGAGCTAAGAGCAAGTGTTGAACAATTAAAAAAATTTTCCAACATTAAATTTATTTTGGGTGAACATCGCCTGTCAGATTTTCGCGGCCGTGATTTGATTATTCGCGGCGCGGATGTGCCGCCCGATTCGCCTTATTTAGCCGAAGCCAAACGACAAAAAATTCCGACCACGATGAGCACGGCGCTCTTCGCCAAATACGCCCAATTGAAAGGAGTAGAGTTAATCGGCGTTACCGGCACGCGTGGCAAATCCACGACCACCCATCTCTTGTTTGAAATCTTGAAGCGCGCGGCCGGGCGCGCGCGAACAGTTTTTCTCGGCGGCAACGTCCGTAAAGTGGCGACCTTGCCATTTTTAAACAAAATCAAACCCGGCGATCGGGCGGTGTTGGAATTGGATTCGTGGCAACTTCAGGGCTTTGGCGCGGAAAAAATTTCCCCCCAACTGGCAATTTTCACTAATTTTTTTCCTGACCATCTTAATTATTATCACGGCGATTTAGCAAAATATCTCGCTGATAAAGCAAATATTTTTCTAAATCAAACAGCCAAGGATTATTTAATTATCGGTGAACAAGTGGCGCCGTTGATTCAAAAAACTTACGGCGCCAAAATTAAAAGCCAAATAATTATCGCTTGGCCAAAAGATCTTCCGATTGACTGGCAAATTAAACTCCCGGGTGAGCATAATCGTTATAATTTTGCGCTGGCGCTGGCCGCCAGTAGCGTGTTGAATATTTCGCCGAACATCGTTAGGACAGTAATGGAAAATTTCGCCGGTGTCGCCGGCCGATTGGAATTGATTCGGGATCATAATGGCGTCAAAATTTACAACGATACTACAGCCACGACGCCGGAGGCGACTTTGGCCGGTCTCCGCGCGCTGGCGGAAAAAAAGAAGGTGATTTTAATTATGGGCGGAACGGACAAAAATCTTGATTTGACGATTTTAGTTAAAAATTTGCCGCGCTATTGCCGAGAGATTATTCTTTTGCCCGGTACGGGCACGGATAAATTATTGGCTGAAGGCGACCAGTTGAAAACAAGGACCGTTGGGAATTTAAAAGAGGCGGTGAATTCTGCCTTGACTAAAGCGCGCGCCGGCGATATAATTTTATTCAGTCCGGCGTTCAGTTCGTTCGGTCCGCCCCCCGGTGGATTTCAAAACGAATTTGACAGGGGCGATCAATTTGTTAAACTGATAAAAGATTATTAAGAATAAAAAAAACAAAAGATTATGAAAAAATTTATTTTTGGTTTGATTGTCATTATCGTTCTGGTGATTATCGCCGGCGCGGTTTCGGAACGGAATAAAACGGAACCGCCGACCGCGCCCACTCCAACGACGCTGACCACACCCACAGCTCCACCGCCGGCACCGCCAACAACCTCAACACCGCCGGCGGCGTTAACGAGTCGCTCCTTCCAAATGGGCTTCGTGCCGATTACCGCGCAGCCGTTGTCCACGGAAAATTGGCTGGCGGCGTTTGATTTATTCAAGAGTAGCGCCGAAGTAGTGATGCATCATGTTGATTTTGCCACCAACGCTTTGGATAGTGTTGATTTTATCAGCCAAATGGCCAAGCGCGCCGGTTTGAAATTATTTATAGTTGTTGATCCGCTCGCTCACGATCGGCAAACTCTTGATCCCAATTTGAAAAAACTGGGTGCCAATTTTGCCGATGCCAAGGTGCGGCAAGCTTACAAAGACTTGGCGGTTAAATTGGCCGGGACTTATCGGCCGGCCTATCTCGGCTTGGGCTCGGAAATAAATACTTACCTGGCAAAAAGCGCTGTTGAATTGTCCGGTTATCTGACTCTCATCGGCGAAACGGCCACGGCGGTCAAACAGGCTTCGCCGCAAACAGTGACGACCGTCAGTGTCCAATATGAAGAACTTTCCGGCGCGAGCGGCCGGGGCGCTCAATGGGAAATGTTGCGGCAACTGGAAACCAAGGTAGAGGCGGTGGCCTTTACCACTTACCCGAGCGCCGTGTTTGCGTCGCCGGATAGATTGCCGGTGGATTACTACACCAAAATTCGCCCTTATACTAATAAACCGCTTTTGATTGCTGAATCCGGCTGGCCGACCGCTGGTGGCGCCGGTGCGTCAATCGCCAATCAAACTGCTTTTCTGGAACGTTTACCCGAATTGACTAAAGATTTGAATCTCCGTCTCTGGATTTGGTGGTTCCCTCACGATTGGGCCGGTACGGGTTACGCCGAGGTTTTCAAGACGATGGGTTTGCGTCAAGCCAACGGCACCCCCAAACCGGCTTGGGACAGTTGGCTAGAAATCAAAAACTTACCAATTAGATAGAAGACAAAAAAACGCGGTGGGCGGTATAGGGCTTGAACCTATGACCTTTCGCACGTCAAGCGAACGCTCTACCAACTGAGCTAACCGCCCGCTTTTTGTTGGTTTTCCTGATTATCAATTGCCAGCAAAGCCAAGACTAAAATATACACAATGTGTTCGTCAATGAAAGGATTGTGTTCCGGTGGATTTAATGCCAAATATATCAACAACATCATTACCCCACCGGCCAGACAACCCCATTTGAGATAGCGATTGAAAATAAGAGTTAAACCGACGAACAGCAGGCCAAGCATAAACAGCCAGTCTACCGCGGCGAAACCGGCCAATCCTTGAAAAAATTCCGCCAAGGGGCCACGAGCGGCAAAGGTCAAAAAGCCGGCCGTCGGCGAGCTTCCGGCTAACCAAGAGTGGTCGGCGGTGGTAGCAAAACCTAAACCGAACAATTTATCCAGAAAGGCCCAGAGAAAAATGAAACCCATCACCAGACGCAATAACGGAAAAACTATTTTTCTCAAAGTCATATGTGAAGATTATACAACTAACGGCATTGATAGTGCAAGGATCACTTAAAAAAGTTGAAATGTAATATCGTTTTCTTCTATTTTACCAAAAGTTAAAAAGGATATTACATACTCTTCTGAAGGGAAAGTCCCTGAGCCGCCAAGATTATATGCCGAGCTTTTGCGTCTAAAAGAAAGGAGTTTATATACCATCCTTGGATTTACTGTTCTAATTTTCGGATTTACACTGGGATATTTTATAGATAATAATAACTCATGTTTGTAATAATCACCATCGGGAATATTTATAGAGAGGTATTTTTTACTAATTAAGGTTGGTTTAGGATAGATATTATTTATTTGATTTGAGCCGCCAGTTTGTCCAATGGTATTTATAGAATCCGGGGAGTTTTTAATGTTTTGGGTGGGGAGTTTTGATTTAAAAACAGGCCAATAATTTACTAAACCTATTATTGTCAATAATAAGGAAAATAACACAAACAAGGAAAATTCTTTTTTATATTTTCTCCACCGTTTTTTTGTGTTTTTCCAAAAATTCATTGATGATTTATTATTCTAGGTAATGTTTAATTTGCTTTTTAATAAATTTCCAACCAGAACCACTTTTTAAAAATTTTTCCCGACCGATGGCGTCTCGTTTATCGCAATAAGCCTCGGCGTAGATAAGTTTCCAATATCCATTTTTAATTTTTGTGGTTCGTCCTCCTTGTTTGGAATTATGTTCCAAAAGACGACGCTTAAGATTAGAAGTTTGGCCAATATACCAACTTTTATCTAATTCATTTTCTAAAATATAGACTGCGAACATGTAAGACTGGGTCGCGTAAAGTTCACTAACGTTCACCACGCGATCCACGTAAAATCATCACTCTTGACTCGTCCCGTGATGAGCGAGCCTGCGAGCGAATTTTACGGGACTGCCGGACTTGGATTCGGACCAAGATACTCGCCTCCAGAGGGCGAGGTCCTACCATTAGACGATCCGGCAAGATTTGGCTCTGTCCACGGCCGCGCGGAGAAAGGCGAGAAACAGCGGATGGGGCGCGAGCGGTCGCGATTTGAATTCCGGATGAAATTGCGTGCCGAGAAAGAAGGGATGGGCGGCCGGCGCCAATTCTATAATTTCCATCAGCCGGCCGTCCGGCGAGCAGCCGGAAAAAATCATACCGTTTTCCTTAAATTTATCAAGATAGGCCGGATTAATTTCATAACGATGACGATGGCGTTCGCTGACCCGCGACCCGCCGTAAGCGGCGCGGGCGATGGTGCCGTTCAATAATTTCGCCGGATAAGCGCCGAGCCGCATCGTCGCGCCGTAATTATTATTTTTCAAGTTCTTTTTCTGTTCCGGCATTAAATCAATGACCGGATATTTGGTTTCCGGATTGATTTCCGTCGTGTGCGCATCCGGCCAATTTAATATATGCCGCGCGTATTCAATGACGGCTAATTGCATTCCATAACAGAGACCGAAGAAGGGCACGCCGGTGGTGCGGGCGAATTGAATCACTTTAATTTTGCCTTCAACTCCCCGTTCGCCGAAACCGCCGGGAACAAGCAATCCGTGATATGCCGAAAGAGTTTTTATCCGTTCTTCATCCTCTTCATAATCCAAAGCATTCAACCAATCAATAATCAGCGGTTTTTCCAACGCCGCGGCGGCGTGTTTCAGTGATTCAATAATGGAAATATAGACATCCGT
>JBBUAW010000003.1:28589-50541 GCA_038058475.1 Patescibacteria group bacterium
GTTTTCATCTCTCCGACTTTATTCGGAATCGGCAGGTAACTGACAAGCACAAACATCACCTCATTAGGCGAACGGAGTTTGAGAATTCGCGCGGCTTCAATGAAAATCGTATTTTGGTATTCGCCGGCGGTGCCGCCGATTTCAATGACCGAAATATCGGCCCGCGACCGGTCGGTCGCGCGTTTAATTCGCCGCAAAATTTCTTCCGAAATGTACGGGACGGGATCCACGCATTTGCCGTCGTAACCGAGCGCCCGTTCTTTATCAATCACATACTTATAAACCATCCCGCTGGTCATATAATTTTCCGGCGGGACGCTGGTGCCGAGAAACCGTTCGTAATTACCCATATCCTGATCGCATTCCAGACCGGAATCCAACACAAACACCTCGCCGTGTTCAATCGGATTCATCGTGCCGGCGTCCACATTCAGATAGGGATCAATTTTCATCAAATTCAACTTGAAGCCGCGGGCCGAGAGAATTTTGCCGACGGAAGAAACGGTCACGCCCTTACCGACGCCGGACATCACTCCGCCGATAACGAAAATGTATTTATGTTTTTTGCCCACGGTCGCTTAAACTTTCAAATATTTGCGGGCCGCCCAAAAACTAGCCATCACACTCAAGACCAAGCCGGCGCCGAACAGTAGAAAAAATAAAGTGGAAAAATGATTAAGGTAGTAACCAACCAAATCAAGCCGCTCCGGAAAAACGGCGGTGACTTCCCGCACCCAGATCACCGCCGGATAAAGCAAAAGCACGGCGAGCAGAGACGACAGGAGACCGGCAACCACCCCCTCAATAATAAATGGGCCGTGAATATAACGATTATTAGCGCCGACCAGACGCATCACCGCGATCTCTTCGCGCGATACATGAATCGCTAGCGAAACGGTGCTGAAAACCGTGAAAATTGAGATGATGATCAGAGCCATCGCTACCGCCGAACCGAGACGACCACTCGCCTTAACAAAAGAAATAAAACGATCGATGTCCACCTGGCGATAATTAATGTCGTAAATCAATTTGCGGCCGGTGGAATCTAAAACATCCTCGGTTTTTAATGAATTGACAATATTTTCATAATGGCTCGGATCAACCGCCTTGATATTTAAACGCGCGCCGAGCGGATTGGACACCTCGGCGAGCGATTGCATAATCAAATTATTATCCTGATTGCGTTTCTTAAAGTCGGCCAACTCGTCTTCGCGTGAACTGTAAGATACTTCCTTAACCGTCGCCAAAAGTTCCAGTTGATGCTTGACGGCCATGACTTCCACCTCCGTCGCGTATGGCTGGAACGACACACTGATGTCCACTTTTTCTTTAATCGTCTCTAACGAGGAAATCAGAAGGGCCTGGCCTAAATAGAGTCCGCCGATAACGAACAAAGTCGCCGTCAGCACCACCACCGAGGCGAAAGAGACCACGCCACTGCGCCAGAAATTGATGAAGCCCGATTTGACGATTCGTTTGAAGTTGAGAAGCATGATGGAGTCTTAGATGATAATAGAGCGATTATAAAGCATCTCGGCCATTCTTGTCATCTCGCGTCAGGCGGCCGTTTTCCAAGGTGATCACCCGCTGACCGACGGCCTCCACCACCGATTTATTATGAGTGGTTAAAATCACCGTTGTACCGAGGTCGTTAATTTTGCGAAAAATTTGCACGATCTCAAACGTGTTCACCGGATCCAGATTGCCGGTCGGCTCGTCGGCGATTAAAATATCCGGTTGGTTAACGATGGCGCGGGCGATGGCCACGCGCTGTTTTTCGCCGCCGGACAGTTGATTGGGAAAATTCCAGAATTTGTCCGCCAAACCAACCAACTCCAAGACATACGGCACATCCGAGGAAATATCATCATCGGCCCGGCCGGCGGCTTCCATCGTGAAGGCGATATTTTCAAACACGGTTTTATTCGGCAACAATCGATAATCCTGAAAAACCGAACCGATTTTTCGGCGCAGACGATGTAAGTATTGACGGCCAAGTTGACGCAGGTCAGTCGAATCAAGATAGACGGCGCCGGAAGTCGGTCGTTCTTCCACCAAAATCATTTTGAGTAAAGTGGTTTTGCCGGCGCCGGAATGACCAACCACGGTTAAAAATTCGCCGCGGTCAACCGAAAAAGTCACTTGGTCAAGCGCCAGTGAGCGGTCCGGATAAATTTTAGTTACGCGATCAAAAAAGATCATGGCAATTTTTTTCCGCTTCAATAAATTCATCCAATTGACCGGCTAGGATTTTATCAATCTGACTCGTTTCCACGCCGGTCCGATGGTCTTTTACTAATTTATACGGATGAAGCACATAGGAGCGGATCTGACTGCCCCATTCGATTTCTGTTGTTTTACTTACATATATTCCTTCGGCTTTTTTTTGCCGCTCGTCTTCCTGCCGCTTATATAATTTGCCCTTGAGAATTTCCAGAGCTTTATCCTTATTCCTTTCCTGCAAACGCTCGGAATCGGAATGGGCGGCAAGTCCGGTGGGCAGATGGACCACGCGCACCGCCGTTTCGCGTTTGTTTACATTTTGCCCGCCCGGGCCGCTGGCGCGCGAGAATTCAATTTTCAAATCAGCCGGATTGATGACAATCGCTTGATTCTTTTCAAACCGCGGAATCACTTCCACTAACGAAAAAGAAGTATGCCGAAGTTTCTTGGCGGAAAACGGAGAAACTCGAACGAGTCGGTGCACCCCCGACTCTTTTTTCAGTATACCATAGGCATTCTGGTGGCGCATTTCAAAAGTGATATTCCGATAACCGCCGCGATCATTGGGATTTTCATGAACTAAATAAGTGGTAAAATTATGAAGGGCGGCAAATTTGACATACATTTCATAAAGCATCCGCGAAAAATCTTCGGCGTCATCGCCCCCGGCGCCGGAAAAAATCGTGATGACGGCATCCAAATTATCATACTCACCGATACCTAGTGATTTTTGTTTCCACCGTTTATGTTCCTCAATCATCGCCTGCGCTTTGTCTTTATCCCGCCAAAAATCCGGCGCGGCCATCTGTCGTTCTAGTTCGGCAATTTTTTTTTCTGAATTTTCTTCGGCCATTTATCCCTTATCCTCCGGCAAATCGCGCGTAGCGCGAAAAGGTACGATAATAGGTTGACCGTTGCTCGCGAGCCATTGTTCATATAGCGGTTCGGATATTGGTGAGCGATTGCTATTGTCGTGATATAAAATAGCAAAATAATTTCGGCCTTCGATAGTGGGCGTTGAGAGTTCAATACTTCCCGTCTGTTCGCCCGCGCCAAAATTAGCAAAGCCGATGCTCGCACCGGCGCGACCGGACGCATTCTCGGCAATGGCGACCGCTCCGCCTGATGGTAGATTGACCGACGAAACAAATACCACTGACCCGGGCAATTGATCGTGAACGATTAATTCAACGGCGGCGGTCGGACCGACTGGAGCATCGTTACCATCGAGCGCACCCACGGCCGCGAGTGAATCAATGTCCTGATTAAACGACCGGAAAGCCGAAACGAGCACGATTATCGCCACAATTAAAACACCGATAAAAATTTGCCAATATCGCTTGCGATTATTTGTTTCCATATGAGTCAATCTTATCATTTTTTATTATCAAAAGCCAGCGGTCGGGATTCCCGCTTGCCAGACGGGCAGGGAACCGACGACCCCCGCCTGGAGTTTATCCGCCGAAGGCGGAAAAGCGGCGGATCCTTACGATTAAACGAAGCCGAGGGTGGGAATCGAACCCACGTTCCTACTTTACGAAAGTAGTGTTCTGCCACTGAACTACATCGGCCTATCATACTTTATAACGCGGCCGTTATTTTTTTACCAGCGCCGTCAGATATCGACGAAATTCTGTTTTCAATTCGGGATGTCGCAACGCTAAATCAACGGTGGCTTTCAATAAACCGATTTTGCTTCCGCAATCATACCAAGTCCCCCGTACTTCGTAACCGTAAAATTCTCCCCCGCCTTTGATAAAAGCGTCAATCGCCGGCGTCAGGAAAATTTCGCCGCCGGCCGCCGGTTTAATTTTTTCCAGACAGTCAAAAATCGGCGGCGTGAGAATGTATTTGACGACGATCGCCAAATTTGACGGCGTTCGATCGAGCGTTGGTTTTTCCACCATCCCGGTAATTTTCCAGACCCGCGGCGTGATCTCCGTTCCGGCAATTATTCCATACTGACGCACCTCCGATCGCGGCACTTTCACTAAGGCAACCACCGGTGCGTGATAACGTTCATAAATTCTCAACAGTTGTTTCAGCGCCGGCGGCGCGGAATTAGTTTCAATAACATCATCACCGGACATCACGGCCACTGTTTCTTTATCAATAAGCGGTCGGACCTGTAAAACGGCATCACCGATGCCGCGGGACGAATTTTGCCGAACATAAAAAAAGCGGGCTAATTGGGAGATTGAACGGACGGTTTTAAAAATATCTTGTTGGCCCTTGGCGAGCAGAGCTGATTCCAATTCGGGGGAAAAATCAAAATGATCTTCAATTGCCCGCTTGCCGCGGCCGGTGACAAAAATAACTTCCGTCATTCCTGCCGCGACGGCCTCTTCCACTAAATATTGAATCACCGGTTTATCAATAATCGGCAACATTTCTTTGGGCTGGGCTTTGGTGGCCGGCAAAAACCTGGTGCCCAGACCGGCGACTGGAATAATTACTTTATTAATCATAATTCATCAGGGGCCGGCAGAATCGGCCGGGCACGGCGCCAAAATTGACGTTTAAGCGAACGGCTGATTTCCAACATTTCTTCATTATTGAACCATTGCAAAACGACGAGATCAATCAAAATACCACCCAGACCGGCAAGCAAACCCTGATTGAAAATACCCCAGAAAGTAGCTTGATTAAAAATCGGCGCCAACCACTGCAATAAAAGATAAGCGGCCGCGCCGGCCGCGAGCGCCGCGGCGACGGTTTGCCAGAAACTTTTTGAGAGAAGCGGCGGGAACGAACCAAAATCTCGTCTGAATGAATGCCATAAAACAATCAAATTCAATAGGACGCCAGCGGAAAAAGCCAAAGGTAAAATCAAAATTTCCGTGGCCGGCAAATCAGCCACGCGCCAGATATTTTTCAGCCAGGCGTTAAATAAAGTGGAGTGGCCGATCAACCAGAGGAAAATAAAAGCCAAACCGACGGTCAACACGGAAAACAAACTATTGATAATCAAAGGTTTGCGCGTTTGGCCACAGGCATAATAACCGCGAACTAAAAGCAAAATCAAACTTTGGGCCGCCACGGAAATTAAAAAAATCGCCACGGCCGCGGCGGTTAAGCGCGTGTCCGACCAATTAAAGCGGCCGGCGCCGAGGATCACCCGGACAATTTGGGCCCGCAAGACGATAAATAAGACGATCGCCGGCAGAGACCAAAAAATAATATGCCGCGCCGCCACCGCGACCTGCCGGACGAATTGCGGCCGGTTGCCGCTGGTAAAAAGGCGCACCAAAGTCGGGAAGGCGGCGACGGAATAACTGACGCCGATGACCGATAAAAGCACCGACTGTAAATTGTAAGCGAAATTAAAAACGGCGATGGAACCGGCGGCGAAGTAGGAAGCTAAAGCTAAAAGCGCCGTGATTGTTAATTGATGCGCCGAGAGAGCCAGTGTTCGCGGCCAAGCTAAAATAAAAATTTTCCGCCAGTCGCTGGTTGTTTTCGTCTCGTCGGCGCGGGAAAATTTTGTCGCGCGAAACGAAAATAGACTGCGAGAAAACGCCGGCCACTGAATCGCCAGATGCAAAAAGGCACCGAGAATGACTCCCCAAACCAGTCCGACCAGACCCAGTCGCGGGTAGAAAAATAAAAGGCCGATGATGATGCCGAGGTTGTAGAGAATCGGACTTAGGGCATAAAGAAAAAATTTACGCGATGATTGCGTTATATTGGCCAATAAATTTGACAGGCCCAGCAAAAGAGGCGAGAGCAAAAGCAGTCGCGACAAAATCAATAATTCCGCGCGCGCGGTTGGATCAAATCCGGGTGCCGTCAAATTAAGCAGGCGCGGCATTAAAAAATAAACCACGGCGATGGCCAGCAAAATTGAGATTAAAAACCAGCGCGCCAGATCGGTAAAAAGACGATTAGCCGCCGCCTGGTCGCCAGCCGTCAAATGGCGGTATAAAAACGGCAACACCACCGTCACGGACACCAATGAACCAAAAAAAACAAATAACAAATCCGGCAGACGGAAAGCCGCGTAGTAAATATCAAGTTCGGCGCCGGCGCCGAACGATGAGGCTAAAAGCCGATCGCGAATCAAGGCCAAAATTTGCGAACCGAAAGCTGAGAAACCAAGAAGAAAAGCGGCTTCATGCAAACCGTTATATTCGCGGCCGATAAAATTCAGGAATCGGTTGACCATTTAATTTCCGCTTGGCGCGCATTATAACAATTTCCCTCGCCTTTTTCGAGGCGAGGGAAATTGTAAAGCTGGTACCTATAAGCCGAATTCTGTATCCGGCCCTAATTCCGCCAAAGCGGAACGGGCGTAGGACGATAGTTATTTATCTGTCTCGTCTGTTACCAGACGGATCAAGCGGCACAAATCTGGTAACTGGTTGCCACCAGAAGTACGGCCTTGCACCCCGGTAAGGATTTAGCCGTTTCACTAAAATTCACCAAACAAAGGCGAATTCGTGCGACCCGATCCGCCAAAGGCGGATCTAGGGTCTAGCACCCACGTTACCGTGGAACTTCCCGACGATCAAAATGATGTCGGGATCCTCGACCTTTCGGTCTCGGACGTCTCTGCTCGCACCTCTTGGATTGCTCCAGCAGGCGGTTAGCCTGTACCATTTTTCCACCTCAACAGTGGAGGGTGTTCGGACTTTCCTCCCCGATCCGCCAGTTGGCGGATCGGGACAACTATCCAATACCAGCCTGTCCCGTCAAGCGGGACGTAAAATATTATACCGTCGTTACTGTTTGGCTGTCAACATTAACCGGAATATCAATCTCGCAGGTGCCGGAAACGCAAGCCAGTTCGCGGGTGCCGGTGGTCGCATCTTCCAGTTCGTAAAGCACGAGTTTGGAAAAATCAATGGCGGGAAAATTTTTTACCAATTCGTTGTAGCGTTTCTCGGTAATCGCTTCATAGGGCGCCAGACGATAAACATGGTCAAAGCGAGGCAAAAAAGCCAGTCCGCCGATCATTTCCCAATTTTCATAAACCCAATTGCCGACTCTCAACCATTCCTCCTCGCCGACGGAAATGGTCGTAGAAGGATTGTGCTCGGTATAATGTTCTTTAACCATTTTCCAGTAATCAAGTTGTTCCAGCGCCGTCAAGTCATTTTTATAAACTGAGCCGTCGGGCGATTGAATCGGAAACTCTAAAACGAAAGTGGAAGCCGTATTTTTATCCTGGCCGACTTCCGGATGATACGGCACTCCAATATCTCGAAACATTTTAAAAATCGGATTATGACCCTCAATTCTCACTCGACGAATATAATAGGGGGCATGACGAGGATGCATCCCGGAAGAAGAATCAAACAATTGTGAACCTTGGCCCGAAGGTTTAACGCAAGTAATGGCGGTGGATCGATTCACGTCAAAGCGCTCGGCGTACTTTCGATTAGTCTCAATCGCCACTTCTTTGAGTTTCCGGAAAATTGCCGGGTGGCGCAAAGCCGGACAATCCCATTGGCCGGTGATGGAAACGCCGAGCAGGGCTTCCTCTTCGCAATTTTTCTTCCAGTCAGAAGACAAGTAAGGAAATTTAGTTAAGGATGACTGATAAGTGCCTAAAATAGTGGCGACGCGAACTTTATCCATCAAAGTTTCTTCGGTGTCGTCCGCCCGGGCCACGACTTCCGACAAATTGCAAAATTGTTTTGATTTAAGAATAATTTCACCGCAAGGATTGATGCCGGCGGTTTCCAAATCTGGTTCAAAAATTTTCCACCGGCGGGTCGGTAATTGAGTTTTCAGTCCGCTCCGATTATAAATCCCCCGTTCGCCCGACCCGGCCTTGGCTAAATTAACCCATTCATCTAAAAACTGCTTCATGGTCGGCTTTTCA
Organism: Patescibacteria group bacterium; assembly: GCA_038058475.1. GTDB lineage: Bacteria > Patescibacteriota > Minisyncoccia > Phycocordibacterales > JACOZG01 > JACOZG01. The sequence continues at coordinate 36,640 of JBBUAW010000003.1, forward strand.
TTATAGGCGACGGAATTATTGGCCATTGAACGTTCCGGATTCGTCAAATAAAACTGGCCATTTTTGGCTTCGCGCATTTCCACATCATCCAAACCCGATAAAGAGATCAAGGCCGAGCGCCGCACGCCGCCCGAAACCACCACTTCGCCAATTTTGCAAATAATATCGTGGGCATCAATCGTTTTAAGCCGCCGGCCTTGACGAGCCAGTATTCGTTCGCGGGTAAAATCCAAAAGATTGCGTAACGGTTCGGGACCGGACGAACGGCCGCCGGTGGTTTTAAGGCGCGCGCCGCGCGGTCGCAGAATGGAATAATCAAAAATCACATCTTTACCGGCCGCCCAAGTTTTCAGCCCTAAAGCCAACGCATCCGCCCAACCCTCGCGAGTATCAGGAATAACAAAAGTGGATGGTTTCTCGTGAACTTGTCTTTTGATTATCGGCAATTGACCAATAGTCTGTTCCTCCACCGAAAAACCCAGACCGGCGCCGCACATTAGGACATAAATAATTTCGGCAAAATCCTGCCAACAAGTTGGCGCGATATAAGAACAATTATAAGCCATCACATTACTGATCTGAGCCGCTTTGCCGGCAAATTGTAACAAACGCATAGAACCTAAGGCCTTCATATTGAGCATATATTCGCGAATTTCGGTATATTCTTTATCTTTAAGCTTATCGCCTAGATTGTCACGCATAAAATCCATATAACGGTCAATGGTCTCCAGCCAAGTCTCCCGACGGCCTTTTTCGTCAAGCCAGCGCGAGTAAGACGAGTAAAACATATATTCCGCCAGTTGATTTCGAAAATAAGTCTTGCTTTGAGTGACCAATTCCTTAATTTCGTTTGGCACTTCTCCTTTCTCGCGCCGCAATTCGGACCGCCGCTCGCGATATAAAATATAAGCTTTAGAAGTGTTGACGAGATTATGAAGAATCAGTTGTTTTTCAACCAAATCTTGAACTCCTTCAACTGTCGGTAGAAAATCTCTACCGCTTGATTTAATTAAACTCTCAAGATCTTTGACCACCGCGCGAGCGACCATCACCGCCTCCTTTTCTTCTCCTTCACCAGCCGCGCGCAAGGCCTTCCAAACCGCGTTAACAATTCGCGTCTCGTCAAAAAGTACAACTGTGCCGTTGCGTTTGCGGATTTGTTTTAAGCGAGAAATTACTTTCACGACTTACAGTTTAACCGGCCTGGCTTCAAAAATCAAAAAAAGAAAATCTGTTGATAATTTACCGAAACTATGGCTATGAATTGCTCCCCGGGAATTGTCCTTGCAAATAGGCCAGCGCGCCATAAAGTCCACCGATCTCGCCGAGCGCCGCCGGCCGAATCAGTGGTCGTTTAGAAAAAATCGTCAAATGTTCGCTGATTAATTTTTCGATGACCGTTATCTGAAAACCGGGCGTTTTAAACATCCCGCCACCGAGAATCAGGCAATCAGGCGACCAATGAACTAAGGTATTAACCAAACCAAGCGCTAAATACCGGCTCAATTCTTGCCAGATTTTTTCATTCGTGATTTCATGCGGCGGGCGGCCAAACTGCGCCTCAATCGCAAAACCGGAAACTAATTCTTCCAATGAACGTACTTGCTCACCAACCACAATTAATTGGTGGCCGGGTTCAAAGCCTAGGGCATTTTCGGCGATTTGACCGTTGACAATGAGTACGCCGCCGACGCCGCTACTGACCGTGAGATAGGCCGCGAGACGTTGATTTCGACCGGCACCATAGTGCGCTTCGCCGAGTCCCACCAAAGCGGAGTCGTTAACCAAATAGACCGGCCCACCAAAAGTTTCCTCCAATTCCGGCTTGAGGGGCGCGCCGGACCAAACTTTTCGGCTGATACCCAAACATAAACCGTCCCGTTTCTGTCCCTTCCCCAATTCTTCAATCAATTCTTTAATCAAATTTAGACCCTGATTGAAATCGGCCGGCGTTGGACGAATAATCGGCTCGCTGATTGTTTGGCCGTCTAGCGAGACGGCCAGCCGCGTTTTTGTCCGACCAATATCGCTTAAGAAAAACATTTAATTCAAATTTAATTTAATCTGTTTTTTAAATTCTTCAATCAGCGGCGTCGCGGCCGGATTCTGACCAATCGCGAGCGCCAAATGATAGGCCGTCCAATCGGCCAAAATGACGGAATTAAAAATTTTTTCCAACGTTGAATCGCCGGTCAAAATTATTTCTTCCACGGCCAAATTTTGCTTTTTAAATAAGGTCACCAGATGCGCGAAACGATTCTTGATTCTGGGGTCGTCAGCCGGATCGCGTAGCAAGAAATAAATAAAATGGTCATCCGGCGCGGCCAGTTCATTATGGTTCATTTCCGGCAAAACGTTGGCAAAAGCCGCTATTTTACTGTCCTCATTAAAACGAATTTTCCAATTGTAGGCCAAATACCAATTGACGGTGGAGGCGTAAATTACCGGCCGGCGCGCGCCGATCAAACCGGCCAGTCGTCGACCTTCGGCCTCCGCCTCGGCCGGCTGTAAAACTTTGGCCAATTCGCGCAAGGCGACTAAATCCGCTTCCGCGCCCATCAATCGGCACAGACCGACAAAAAAATAACCGATCGCTTGCCGCGGCGGCAGACCGGCCGGTAAAACAAGATGCGGTAGTTTAAGTTGTTCGGCAACGGCCAAAAGCTCACCGCCGGCCGCCATTATGGCGACTTTAAGTGTGCGCTCCAAGGCCAATTGAAGTGTATCCAACACTTCTTCGGTATTACCGGAATAGGAACTTAAGATAAGCAAACTGCCGTCTAAAAAATATTTTGGCACGCGCGGCAAACCGTAATCGCGATGAATTAGTAAATCCAACTCCGGTTTATAAACTTTCAACAAGCCGGCGGCGAGCGCCGAGCCGCCCATGCCGCAAACAATGAATTTATCGGCTTTCGGCAAATTGGTGGAATAATTGAAATTCAGCGATGTGGCCAGTTGTTTCGGAAAATCAAGAATGATTTGACGCAGATTATTTTTAGTCATAGGACGATAGCGCGATTTTATATTTCCAAACTAAATTCCACGAGGGCCTTTTTGACTGTTTCATCATCGGTTGAAAATTCGTTTTTGTATATAATTTGTTCGGAGTAATCAATATCTTCGAAATAAGCGAGTTGTGTCCTAAAAATCTTCTCATTGAATTCGGGGCCAAAAATTTTCACTCCCGCCGCCGTTATTTCGGAAACGGTGTGGTTTGTTTTCAGAATGAAATATAAATCAACATAATCTTTCCATTTGGCGCGGCGACCGAGCGCGAAGGCTTTCAGGGCGGCGAGAGTGAGAAGGTCGGGTAATTTTATGATATCATCCAACGACTCTGAAAAATTAACTCTGTACGGAAAATGGAAGAAGGTAAATTTAATTTCATCTATCGAAAAAGTGTATTCGCCTTTTTTGTTGACCAAAATATTATCAATCGCCAAATTTTTGGTAATTTTTGCTTTAATTGAATAATTATTGAAGCCTTTGAGACTAAACAAATCAAAATCAATCGATCCACGATGACCTAAATGCAGGGCGATAGCGGTACCGCCGACTAAGCCAAAATTTTTTGAGAATAATTTAACGACCGGCAAGAGTTTGGATTGAGCTTCTGTAAAAATTTCTCTATGCATATTTTTGAAAGTATAACTGAAAATAATTCACTACTTCCGGGCGATAGTTCACCCGCGGGCGATTAGTGTTCTGGCGGAAAATTTTCGCCACTTCTTCCATCCCTAAAAAAACAATCAGTTCTCGGACATCGTTCATATCGCCGTAATTCAAGACCCCTTCAACGACGGCTTCGTTGGAGAGACTGTTATAATTTCTCGTTGACCAAAATAGATGCTTTCTTTTCTTTACAAAATCGCCCATATTCATACTGGCTTATTATACAAGCTTGACGTCATAAGTTAAAGGGAGTTAAAATGAGGTCTGATTTGATCTTGTTCGTTTTCAAACGGAGTGCCTTTTCAAAGGAGGCCAGAGTATGAGGATGGCGCGGATTGGGAAGCGGGAGAGGCCGAGGCAAGTGGGACCAGTGAAAATCAGGGATTTGAGAGGAATCAAAAAGGTGGTAAGGAAACCGCCGAGTGGGAGAATTGAGATCGCTGAAGAACCCGATTCTGAACCAAGGGCGACAGACTTTAAACCTGGAGATTGGGTAAGACTGAAAGGTAATCTGGCACCGTCAATGCAATTAAGACTTGGGTTGAATTTACCAGGATGTAGAGGGATTACTGATTTCAAGGTTCAAGGAGTCGATGAGAGAAATAATTCAGTGCGAATTGAAACGGGAGGAGGAACCGTACCGTTGGACCCGGGGCGATTAGAACGAATTGCTCAATCTATTCAATCCTGGAAGCCAGCACGAACAGTTTGACTTTCCTGCCAAAATCCGAAAACCAAAACCCGCCCCGATTTCGCCAGCCGGCGAACATCGGGACGGGTTTTTTGATTGGTTAACTTGAGACTTACCGCGAGAATTCCCGGCGCGGCGGGCGCTCGGCCAAAGGCCGGGCCTCGTTAACCGACAACCGCCGGCCATCAAGTTCTTTGCCGTTCCAGGTTTCAACCGCTTTGGCGGCGTCGTCATCGGATTCCATTTCCACGAAACCGAAACCGCGCGACCGGCCAGTCATCCGATCAGTGATAACCTTGGCCGAACTCACGGCGCCGACTTGAGCGAAGGCTTCTTTTAAGCCATCATCAGTCGTGCTGTAAGACAAACCGCCAACATATAGCTTCTTAGCCATGTGTATGATCTAACTACTAAATATTTGTAAGGCGACCCCTCTCGCGATTTTGACCCTACCCTTGGCTAAACAGCTGTTGTAAGAGACTAAACTCCCGAGAAAAACACTTACAATTGACAGTATAGCTAAAACCAAATTTATGTCAATAGCCAATAGATTATTATTGATTCTTATGATTCTTAGACATATCTTCCCGCAAATGCTCCAGATATCGCGCCGCCGCGTCTTTGCCGCCCAAACCGAAAGCCAAACCGAAGGCGAGAGCCAAAGCCATCACCGCGTATTGAATGATCGCGCTGGCTAAACTGCTCATCGGTCCCGCCTGTTGATTGAGAATTCCTAATTGATCAATCACCGCAAAGATGGCGACAACCCAGACGACCCACTTGGTGAAAGTGCCAAAGACACTACTAGAAGTGACTCCGGCCGCCCGCGTCGCACCACTGACAATTCGCGCCAAAACATCGGCAATCGCCGCGGCCAAAATCAAAATCAAACTGGCAATAATCAAGTGCGGCAAAAAGCCGAGAATCCGACCGGTCAAAAATTCATTAACTTGACTCAAACCGAGAACATTGAATGAGGCGACCAAAAAGGCGATAACAATAAACCATTTGACTAAACCGCCGATGAAAGCGCCGGAATCTAGCCGAAAACCGGCGCGGGACAATACTTCTTCAGTGCCGATGCTCTTTAGGGCCTTATCCACCTGCGTTGAACGGATAATTCGCGCCACCCATTGTCCCAACACAATCCCCACCACCCAACCGAGAACAAAGATGATCAGCGCCACCACCAAATTCGGGAGAAAATTAATTACTCCGCCCCATAAATTCTGAAAGGAGGCGGTCAAGAATTCGCTCCAAGTTTGTTGTAATGTCATAAATTAAAATTTAACCAATAATAAAATAAAAATAAGATTCGACCTTATTTTGATTGCTCAACTTTCAATTATATCACACTGCCGAACCGTCTTCTCGCCGTTGTGGATAACCGCCGTCAAAATTCAGTCTATCAATGATTTTTTCATGAGGATAGTCCAAAACATCGCGGATGAATTTGTCATAAGCGTTCAAACGATAGATAAAATCGGCCGTGTCAAACACCGCGTAAACCAGCTCGCGGCCGACTTCGGCTTCCATTGTCTTGACGACTCGATCAATCGCTGTCCGTTTTAATTTATCACCTACCAAAAGCAAATCTGTCCGGCTTTCGTTAGCTTGAATAAATAGGCCGGCCACTACCAAAAGTTTAATTTTGCCGCAACGGGAAAAACGGTCGGTAATTTCACGCTGGCGATTTAGAATATCGGCGCGGAGCAGAGTTCGTAAATGAGACAAGAAAGGGAAAAACGGATTGAGTTGCCAGCCGTTTATTTTCTTGCCAGCCGATGTTTTATCGCCGCGTTTAGGTTTAATAAAATCCAATTGACGCAATAAAGCGACCTCGCGACGAGCCGTGGGTAGTTTAATCTTGCTTCGCCGCGCCACTTCCTTGATCTCAAAAATCAGGTCGGGATTGGTCATAAATAACCTCATCACTTTGACCTTGTCGCCCCCGCCAAACAATTTTCCAAGAATGTCCATAGGATTTAATGTCAAGGTTTAACCTTGACCGTGATTATTTCAACTCCACTTTGCCGCCGGCGTCTTCAATCTGTTTCTTGAATTTTTCCGCTTCGTCTTTTTTCATTCCTTCTTTCAACATCGCCGGCGCCGATTCCACCAAATCTTTGGCTTCTTTGAGACCAAGCGCCAAGATTTCCTTGACCACTTTGATGACGGCGATTTTTTGCGCGCCGATTTCTTTCAATTCAACGTTAAATGAATCTTTCTCTTCGGCGGCGGTGGCGGTCGCCGCGGCCGGCGCGGCGGCCGGAGCCTGCGCCAAAACGCCGAATTTCACTTCGAGCGCTTTCACCAATTCATTCAATTCAAGCACTGACAACTTTTCGATTTTTTCAATTAAATCATTAAATTTGTCGTCCATAGTTTTTATTGCTGTTTAGTTTTACTAATTTGATCCAACGCAACCACCAGCCCTCGCAGAGGCCAAGCCAGCAGATTGACAAACCGACCGTATAATACTTCACGCGGCGGAATCATCGCCAACTGAATCATTTCTTCCGCCGATTTGAATTGCCGCTCAAAAATTCCGCCAATAATTTTTAATCCCCCGCCAACCGACGGATTAATCTTGGATTGGAATTCATAGACGTTTCGGGCCGGTAAAAGATTATCATTCTCCGTCTTGGCGGGCAAATAAGCGATGGCTACTTCGCCGTCAAGGGCCGGCGCCGCGCCGGCCGGTTTTTGGTTTAATTCGCCCAAAGCCCGAAGCAGCAGGGATTTTTTCACGACTTCATACTTGACGTTATTTTTTTTAAGCGAGCGGCGTAAATTAGTCGCCATCGCCACATTCAAGCCGTGAAAATTGACAAAAACCAAAGATTCGGTTTGATCAATTTTTGACTTTACCGATTGAACGATTTCTATTTTTTTCTGTTTGGTGATTGGCATTTCAGAAGACAAATAAAAACGGCCTAAGCCGCTTCGGCCTCATTAGGACTTATATTACGCCTAATATCTACGGCTTATCGTCTCTAGTCTAACTTATCTGGAAAAAAAGTCAATCAGATAAACACCCAAGAGTCCGGAAGCGATCAGGACTAAAAAACCGGCGGTCATTTTCCAGAAAGTTCGATCAAAGTAACGTTGCCACATATTATTGATTTTTTAACGCCATCAATTGCGCCGACAGACGTCCTAAGGCTTCCGTTAATTCCGACAATTTCGATAAATTCACCGAAACGGCGGCGCGGCCGACGGCCGTCAGCGCGACTTCGCCGTCGGGATAAAACAGAGTCAATGATTGATCGGCCGCCGGCGTAAAACCGAGCTGAACTTTTGAAATACTTAGATTGCGATTGGCGGATAAAATCGTATCCGTCGGAAAAATAAAATTGGCCGTCCCTTGATTCAAACGCCAGCCGCCAAGATTGAGCTCGTAAGCTGAACGATTAGTCAGGGTCACGCGATCCGCGGCGGCGGCGCCGAAAGCCACCGCCGCCGGCATTACCAGAACCGTGGTTCGGCTAACGGCCGCTTCGGCCACGCCGAAGGCATTAAGAACGACATTATACTCGCCGGGAAATTGATAACTGTGAGTTGTCACTTGTTTGTTTTGCATCAGCGTGCCGTCGCCAAAGGACCAATCGTACCGGATATTTGAAGGTTGCGAGCCATCCGGTTCGGCTCGAAAAATCACCGGACTATGGACGCTCGCGAGACGCGGCCGGCCGGCGGTAACCTGAAACGGTTCGCGCGCGGCGGCCGAGCTGAGCGGCGGCGGCGCGGCATGAGCGGAAAGGGCGCTATTGGTAACCGAGCTGGAGGTAATTGATGATGAAAGGTCTGTACTCGTCGCATTACTGTTGCTGTTATCCGTAACCGGCGCGGCGGTACTCACGATAATAATTTGGGTCACCGGCCAGCTGTTACCGCTGGTGCGGCCGGTTAAAGTGGCTGTTAAAGTATGATTTCCAGCGATACTGTCGCGATAATAAAATGAACGGTTGCCCCAATTGCTGTTCCAGGTAAGTTTTGCAACCGGTTTCCAATCGCTGGCGCTGGACGAAAATTCGCCGGTAGCCGAAGAGGAAACAAGAAACAAATCGGCGGTTTCGCCCGGCGCTTCGCCGCTGGAGATGGTTAATTTAGCGGAAACGGCGTCCGGGGCAATCGTCTGCGGCTCAGTGGTAAAAACAATACCGGCCACGGCCAGACTTGGCTGAGCCAAAAGCAGAAAAGTTAAAAACCATAAAATTTTTTTCATTATTGCCGGTAATTAAATTTTAATAACTCAATTCATCAACCAATCGGCCCTGGGCATCGTAGAGCGAGATGATTTCCCGGTCTTTCGCCCACAGTTCCCAAGTGCGATTTAAATAAAGTCGCCAATCTTTGGTGTAAAAATCAGCATCGGCGCCGTGCCAAGCGATACAACGTCCGTAACTAAAATGCTCTTGCAGGTAAGCGCGACAAGATGATGACAGGGTATCGCGCCGGCCGTCAAGATAATTGTAACCGTCGGAACGGCGTTCAAATTCCGGCGCGTGACAGGTTGATAGACGACGGACATAATCATAACAATCATTATCCAAGCGCTCAATCCACGGTTCGTCGCGCGGCGCCGGACAGGCGCGCGGCAGGGCCGGCGCCAGCCGCATGGCTGAAATTTTTTCCGCCAAATAACCGACGCATTTATTGACGAGAAAACTGACCCGCGCCGGCCAATGATTGCTCACCGGTGGACCGCCGGTGATAATTGTGGCGCGTCCGCCCGGCGCCAGCAACACCGGCGCTAATATCTGATTGGTCGCGCCGCTTAGAAAAAGTTTGACCGCGGACGGAATTAAAACGACATCCGCGCGGGTGCGGCGCACCGGATTATTAACTAATTGCCAGCCAGTGATATTTAGCGGCGCAGTCAAGTCTTTAGCGGCGATTAGTTCAATATATTCGCGATTTGATTGAATTTCATAATGCGCCGTGCCGGCGCGGATTTTAACTTGGCCGAAGAAAGTTGAGTGGAACGGGTTAAGCGGTTTTGGCGCCGTGCCGGCGCGCGCGGGGGTAGTCGTCGTGGTTGTTCTTCTCCCGCGCGAGTCGGGCGAGTAAATCTCGCCGCTACCCAACGGCGCCGGCGGTTTGATGAAGGGGCCAGCCGTGGCCGATGGCCGCAACGCGCCGCCGGTCGCCAGCCACAGCACCCACAAAGCCGCGATGACCGCGAGCACCCACAGTAGATCACCAGTGGCCGTACCTCGATTCATTTTATTATCTCTTAATGTTGCCGGTGAGTTCATAAATCGGGGTGATGATGGACAAAGCCAGACCGGCGACGACGAGGCCGATAAACAAAAGCAGAAGCGGTTCTAAAGCGGTGGCTAATGATTTGGCGGCGGTATCCACTTCATCTTCGTAAAAATCCGCCAGATAGAAGAAAGTTTCTTCAAATTTTCCCGAAACCTCGCCGACGCGCGCCAAGCGGGTAAAAAGCAATGGAAAAAACTTGGGAAATTGTTCCAAACTGGCGGATAATTTCAAGCCGCGGCCGATGTCGCTGGCCGCGCGCCGGAGCGCGTGGCGATAATAAAAATTACCGAGCGTCCGTTCGGCGATGAGAAAAGTTTCGTCAATGCTGACGCCGCTTTTCAATAATAAACTTAAAGTGCCGGCCAGACGCGCGAGGTTTAAATTGATCGCTAAGCGTCCAAACACCGGCAGATGTAGAATCAGCCAATGGGTGACCGGCGCGGTAAATTTCCGCCGCGCCAGCCACCAGAAAAAAATAAGGCCAGCTATCAGCGTGAGAAAAAAAACCAAACCATTTTTATCCAAAAAATCGGCACTCCAAATCAGCGCGCGCGTGGTCCACGGGAGATCAATTTGCAAACCCTTAAACAAGGGGGTGATTTTCGGCAAGATGAAAAAAGCAATGCCTAAACCCAAAAGCACAGCCGCGGCCAAAACAATAATCGGGTAAATCATCGCACCTTTGATTTTCGCCAATAGCGCGCGTTCTTTTTCCAGCGCGCGCGACAAATTAGCCAGATTGGTCGCCAGATTACCGGATCGTTCGCCAGCGTAAACGGCGCTGGTAAAAACGCCGGTAAAAATTTTCGGGTGGGCGCCGAGGGCGGCGGAAAAAGTGGTTCCCGATTCTACTGATTGAGCCACTCGTTTGAGAATGGATCTTAAGGCGCCGCCGGCCGAGTCAATCGCCACTGTTAAAGATTCCGTCAAGGTTAAACCGGAGTTCAACATCAAGGCCAGATGCTTTGCCAACACCGCCTTTTGCGTCAAACTGACTCGGCCGAGCGTAATGTCTTGATTGAACCAATCGCGTGCCATAATTAAATTTTCGTCACCCGTAAAACTTCTTCCAGAGTGGTCAAACCAATCAGCACTTTATCCAGTCCGTCTTCCAACATTATTGTCAGCCCGTCTTTTCTGGCCGCTTTGACAATTTCATTGGACGAGGCCCGCGCCACCACCAGCGCCTTGATTTTGTCCGTCATTTCCAACACTTCAAAAATGCCAATTCGGCCTTGGTAGCCCGTCTGGCTGCAGAGTTCACACCCGCCGCCGCGATAAAAAACCAAACGCGACAACCGGCTGTAACCGCGCGCGCGGAACGCGCGCTTCAGTTCCGGCTCGCGTTCAATTTGAGCGAGGGCTTCGGCGGTCGGCGGCGCTGAGATTCGGCAGCGGTCGCAGACTTTGCGCACCAGCCGCTGGGCGATAATTACATTGACCGTAGAGGCAACGAGAAACGGTTCAATTTTCATATCCAACAACCGTGGCAGGGTCGTCGCGGCGTCATTGGCGTGCAGCGTGGTGAGGACGAGGTGGCCGGTCAGGGCGGAATTGACGGCAATGCCGGCGGTTTCTTCATCGCGGATTTCTCCGACGACGATAATGTCCGGGTCCTGGCGGACAATCGCCCGTAGCCCCAGCGCGAAAGTCAAATTGGTTTTCGGATTGACTTGAATCTGGCTGATGCCCTCAATATCGTATTCCACCGGGTCCTCAATCGTGGAAATGTGAACATCGCGGGTGTTTAAAATTTTCACCACGGCGTAGACGGTCGTGGTTTTGCCCGAGCCGGTTGGACCGGTGACGAGAATCATTCCATGCGGATTTTCTATCGCCCGTTTAACTTTAATCAAATCCCCTTCAGCCAAACCCAAATCGGTTAAGCTGAATTTCCGGCTCTGTTCGGATAATAAACGAAGCACCGCATTTTCCCCTTCCGTCACCGGCACAATAGAAACGCGAACGTCCACTGTCTCCTCACGAGCTTGAAACTGAAGTTTGCCGTCTTGGGCGGCGCGATGTTCGTCCGTTCGCATTCGCGCCAAAATTTTCAAACGGGTTAAAACAATATCCGATAAACTTTTTGGTACTGACCAGATGTCGTGCATCACGCCGTCAATCCGGAAACGAACCAAGACTTTGTCGCGATACGGCTCAAGATGGATATCTGAAGCTTTATTCTGATGACCATAGCGCAATAGCAAATCAACCAATTTAATCGTATTTTCATCCCGTTCCTCGCGCCGCGAATGTTCATCCAGAACTTGTTGGAGGGTTGTTTCAAATTCCGATTTTAAACTGCCTTTGTAATTAGTCAGGGCTTCGGCAAAATCTCGTTGAGTAATAAAAAATGGCAGAATCCGATCGCCTAAACGTTTTTCCAAAAAGTGGATGGTAGCCAGATCGCTTGGATCAGTCAACCCGACGCGAATGCCGTTCGGACCGCGCGCCAGGGCCACCACCCCGCGGTGCCTGGCGACCAGTTCCGGTACCTGCTGTAAAATTTTTGGTTCAACTTTTTCGCGTCGCAGATCAAGCCAACGCCAACCGAAGGCCTCGGCCACTAATTTGCCGAGATCGCCGTCGCGAATTAGGTCTTTATCCACCAAAACCTCCCAGAGGGGACGTTGCGCCGCGACGGCTTCCGCCGTTGCGGCTTCAAAATCAGCGCCCGTAACCAATCCGGCCGTCACGAGTAATTCTCTTAATTTATCGGCCAAAAGCTCCATATCAGTGGGTGTCGCCGCTGGCGGAGCGAGTTAAAGACTTGGCCATTTCGGTTTTGATTTTTTCCACCACCGTTTTCATTTCCACATCCGATTTTACCAGATATTCGTTGGCGCCGAGTTCTTTGGCTTTCCTAATATCCGCTTCCTGTCCCAAGTTGGACAAAATAATAACTGGAATCTTTTTAGTCGCTTCGTCTAATTTTAACTCGGCCAATACTTCAAAACCGTTTTTCTGCGGCATAATCAAATCCAAGAGAATCAGATCAGGTCGCTGGATTCTGATTTTCGCCGTTGCTTCCTGGCCGTTGATCGCCTTAATAACCGTAAAACCTTCCCGCGTCAGTTTGTCGCCTAAAGCGACCGAGAGGAACTTATCATCCTCAACCAAAAGTATTTTACCTAATGTGTCCTCTTCAGTCATAATTTATTTTAGGTTAAACCTTTAACGCCGGCTTTCTTTTTCATTCCGGCCAACGGCAGAGTGATGAAAAAAGAAGTGCCTCGGCCCTCCAGCGAATCAAACCAAATCCGACCGCCGCCGGCTTCCACGACGGCTTTGACGATATACAGACCGAGACCGGTGCCTTCGGCTTCTTTGTCTCTGATGTTGTCGGCCCGAAAAAGTTTAGTGAATATTTTTCCTTGATCGGCGGCGGGGATGCCGTAACCGGTATCCGTCACGCGGATTAAAACATTTTCACCTTCTTTCTTGAGCGCCAAACCGATGACGCCGTTTGGCGCGGTATATTTGACCGCGTTGGACAAAAGATTTTGAAAGATGATCCGCAGTAATTTGGGATCGGCGTTGATTGGTGGCACTTGCTTATCATACTCTTTGTCCAGACGCAATTTTTTCAGTTCAATTTGCGGTTTCAATTCAATCAAAACTTCGTCAGCGACGGCCGAGAAATTAGTCAGCGACGGCTCCACCGCAAATGCGCCAAGATCAATCCGCGACACATTAAGCAATGAATTGACGAGTTCCACCATTCGCCGATTGGCGTCATAAAGGTTTTTTAAATATTCTTTTTGTTTCGCGTTGAGCGGCCCGACTTCTTCTTCCAGCACCATTTCCGAATACCAATTGATCGCCGAGAGCGGCGTTTTTAATTGATGCGAGGCGAGCGACACGAACTCGGTCTTGGCCTGGTCAATTTCCCGATCTTTAGTGATGTCGCGAAACAGGATGATGGCGCCGGACACTTCGCCTTTGGCGAGTAATGGCGCGATCGTCATCGCCATCGGAAACAACCGGCCGTTTTTCGCCTTGACCGACAAGTTGTCCAACAAGCCGATGGAAATAATATCGCGCTCAAGCATCGCTTTTTCAATCGGCAAATCCTGGTAAGCGAGAGGTTGGTTGTCGCGATAAACCACCAGAATCAGTTTGACATCTTGACCGGCGGCTTCTTGCGGCGCGGTTCGCAGTAAAATGCCGGCGGCTTGATTCATTAAAATTATTTTCCGATCATTATCAATCGCGATCAACCCTTCGGCCATAGAAGAGAGGATGGCGTTTAATTGTTCTTGCCG
>JBBUAW010000004.1:0-53626 GCA_038058475.1 Patescibacteria group bacterium
CCTTGATCGGCGGAAAATTGATTGGCCGTGCCCGGACCGTAAATCATCCGGTAATTAGTTTTAAGCGCGGATTGGGTATCAAACGACCGATAACCGGAAACGATTTTCAAATCAATTTTATCTTCCGCCGCCGCCCGCAAAAGTTTTTCCAGAAAAGACCAGACATTGGCGTGAAGCTGTTGGGGCCGGTTTTTATCAGCCAAGTAAAGCGACTCAATTTCTATCAATCGTTCCGGCGCATAGTGTTCGTTCAGAAAAAAAGTTTTAGAATATTTTTGCAACAGTTCCGGATCCGTTTTACTTAATTTTTGAAGCGTCCCGACGGTGCTGACAATCTGATCCAAATTTTCTTTTACCGCGCTGGTTTTTGCTTGTTCAGCTTTGAGCGCCTCGGCCAAACTCACATTGCGTTCGTCGGCCGCGATGATGCTGTCTTTCAAAATTTTAACCTCGCCATCCAAAGTCTCAGTACTGGAAGCAAACCGCTGATTTAAATCACTTAAATCAGCCGTCAATTCAGCCGCCAGCCGCTCATCTTGATATCGGCCGTAACCAAACAAAAATCCGGCGATAACCAGACCGGCGCCGACCAAAGTTAACCAACGGGTCTTTTTCATTTCCGACGATTATACACTATAATTGAGCTTATGACAGCAGTTCACCCTGTTTATGATAAATTAATTGGACAACATTTGGAGATTTTAAAAAGTCTTCAAGCTGAATCTGGTTTATTCATCGCGGCGAAAAAAGACATCAAAACCGGCTATGACAAAGCCTGGTTGCGCGACAATTTTTACGAATGCTTGGCTTTTGAGGTGCTCGGGGATTTTGCCACCGTTTGGAAAACTTACCGCGCGATTCTGGATATTTTCAAAAAACACGAATTCAAGATTGATTACGCGATCAGTAAAAAACCGGAGCACAACTATCAATACATCCATCCCCGTTATAATCCGGAAACCTTTGATGAATACTGGGAAGAGTGGGGGAATAAACAGAACGATTCCATTGGTTGCATTTTGTTTAAAATCGGCGAACTGGAGAAAAAAGAAAAAGGTTCAATTGTGACAACTGATGACGACCGGCGAGTCGTTCAAAAACTCGTTTGGTATCTCTCAACTTTGGAGTATTGGCACGATCCCGATTCCGGAATCTGGGAAGAGGGGCAAGAAGTGCATACTTCTTCCGTCGGCGCCTGTCTGGCTGGTTTGCAGATGGCCAGAAATATTGCCGGCGTATCCGTGCCGGAAGACTTAATTAAAAAAGGCGAAGAAACTCTTCATAAATTACTGCCGCGCGAGTCCGAGAAAAAATTTGTTGATCTGGCGCTCTTATCTCTGATTTGGCCTTACGCCGTGACCAAGGCAGAGGAAACGACGGCAATTTTGACTAATGTTGAATATCACTTATTACGCCGGCATGGGGTGATTCGTTACAAAGGCGATCATTATTACAATAAAAATCCGGATGGCTGGTCCGAGGAAGCGGAATGGACTTTTGGTTTAAGTTGGCTGGCAATTATTCATCAACGGCTGGGCCAGACCGAAAAGGCTGAATATTTTTTAGCTAAGGCGAAAAAAACGGTCACCAAAGATGGTATTATCCCCGAGCTCTATCTTTCCAATTCCACTAGATACAACGACAACGCGCCGCTCGGCTGGAGCGAGAGTCTGTTTATTGTCGCTTTGTGTGAAGTGAACAAGCATCATCTTGAAACCCCTTAATATTACGCAATAAATTAATAAAAAAACAAAACCCCCGACCGCAATTTAATGGGCAAGGAGTTTTGTCAGGCTAAAAATAAGCTCTATTTGCAACCGCAATCACAGGTGCCGTCCGCCTTATGCTCATGATGGCACTTATCGCACTTTTTGGCCTCGTCCATAGTAAAATTTTAAATTATTTGTAAGTTTCTAATCGTCGACCGTAGACCATAATTATATACCTGCCACCGAATTTTCAACATTGACAGACTTAATCGCAATAAATGTAATTAAACATCTCAAAAATTATCTTTAGTCATTGATTAATGTATAATAAAGCCATTATCAGCGCAGAATTAAAAAGCAAATAATAAATTATGGCAAACCAAAAAGAATATGTTCGCAATCGAGCTGATTCCAAGATCGGCAAAATCGTAGTGGATCGCGACCTCTGCATCGGCGCCGCCTCTTGCATCGCCGTCTCGGGTGAGACTTATAATTTAGACAATGAAAATAAGGCGGTGGTACTTGACCCGAACGCCGCGGACGATGCCACCTTGCTGATGTCGGCTCAATCGTGCCCGACCAAAGCCATCCTGCTTTTTGACAAGTCGGGCAAACAAATTTTCCCCAAATAAGCTTTTTCTTCATTTAAAATTTAAAGTCGTGGATAAATACAAATATGTGATTATCGGCGGCGGCGCGGCGGGGGTGGCGGCGGCGGAGGCCATCAGGCAAGTTGATCAAAACGGTTCGCTCACCATCGTCAGCGACGAAGAACACGCGCTGTATTCGCGCGTGATGTTGTCCAAACCAAACTTTTTCTTGGGCAAAATTCCCTTTGATCAAGTCTATCTCAAGGGCGATGACTGGTATCGCGAAAACCGAATCAATTTTCTGGGCGGCCAAACCGCCAGCGGTCTGGACGGGGTGAATAAGGTTATTTCTTTGGCGACCGGCCAGAAATTGCCATACGAAAAATTACTCATCGCGACTGGCGTCCGCGCCCGGACCCTGAATGTTCCGGGGGCGGACAAATCGGGAGTCCATTGTTTGCGGACGCTGGAGGATGGAAAAAAAATAATGGCTGATCTGAAAACCGGAAAAACCGCCATTATTGTTGGCGGCGGTTTTATCAGTTTTGAAATGGCGGACTTGTTGAAATTAGCCGGACTGGAAACGACCATTATCCTCCGGGAAGCTTATTTTTGGGAGCCGATTTTGGACGAAGCGTCGGGGTTGATGATTGAAAATACTCTCATTAAAAATGGTGTAAAAATTATTAAAAAAACCGAACTGGCCAAAATCACAGGTGGCGAATCAATTGACGGCGTGATCTTGAAAAACGGTACGGTTATTTCGGGCGATTTGTTGATCTGTGGTATCGGTGTCATCAGTTCAGCCGACTGGGTCAAACAATCCGGCCTCGCGACTAATGAAGGAATTTTGGCCAATGAATATCTGGAGACGAATTTTCCGGATGTCTGGACCGCCGGCGACGTTGCGGAATATAAAGATTTGTTATTGGAAGAAAATGTCCAAATGGGCAATTGGGTCAACGCGCGGGAGCAGGGGAGGATTGCCGGACTAAATATGGTTGGCGGTGAAAAACATCCGTTTAAATTTATTTCTTTTTATACCACCCAAGGTCTGGGTCTGACCATTGCTTTTGTGGGCGATGTCGCGCCGGGCCAAGACCGGTTGATCATTCCGCGCGGTTCGCCGACTCTTAATTCCTACGGGCGCTTAATTATCGTCGGCCGAGAATTGATTGGCGCGACCCTCATCAACCGCACTGTGGAAATGACCACCATCGCCAAATTGATTGAAAATAATGTTGATGTTTCGACCCATCAAACCGAGCTTGGCGATCCGAGTTTTGATCTGAAGAAGTTAATTATATAGCCGATGTTTATTTCATCATTCTCGCATCTACTACGAATACCGAATCGGGATTGACAAGCACCGGATTCAAATCCATTTCTTTAATTTCCGGATGCTCAATCGCGAGTTTGGAAACTTTAACAATTAATTCAGCAAGAGCATTTATATTAACCGGTTTTTCGCCACGGACGCCGGTGAGAATTTTAGCGCCCTTAATTTCTTGAATCATCTCCAGCGCCATTTCTTGAGAAACCGGCGCGATGCGGAGCGCGATATCTTTCAAGATTTCGGTAAAGATGCCGCCAAAGCCGAACAAAATGGTCGGGCCGAAAATCGGATCGCGCTTCAGGCCGATAATGATTTCTTTCCCGGAAATCAGCGGTTGAACGAGCAGACCGTCAAGTTTGGCGTTGGGATTTTCGATCACAATTTCGTCCCAAGCTTTTTCCGCTTCCTCAATATTTTTTATATTTAATCTGACTGCGCCGGAATCGGTCTTATGAATAATGTCCGGCGAAATCGCTTTCATAACCAAAGGCCCGGAACCTAATTTTGAACGAATTTCTGTAAGCTCGGTTTTTTCTTTGGCCAAGATGCCGCTTAAAGAAATCTCATAATCTTCTAAAATTTTGGACATCTCGGCAAAATCCATCATCGACAAAACTGAAACCGGTGCTGGTTGAACGTTGCCTATTTCAACCGCTCTTTCTTGTTTTTTGACGCCGCGAGCGAGATGATCTAAAGCCTCAATGGCATCCTTCGGAAAAGTAAAATTCACCAGATTATTTTGTCGCAAATGATTAAGACCGGTTTCCACCGCCGGTCCGCCGATGAAAATCGGCAGAATCGGTTTTTGCTTGCTGAATTCAACAATCAGTTCAGCGGTCGCTTTTGCCTCGGTCATCATTTGCGGCGTGAGAATCAGAATAATTCCGTCAACTTCTTTTTCGGCGCCGATAATTTTCAGCGCCTCAGCATAACGCATTGCCAGAGCGTCGCCGATGATGTCCACCGGATTGCCGACGGCCGCCATCGGCGGCAAGACTTTCCGCAACGCCTCTTTGATTGAGTCTGAAAATTCAACCAGAGAAAGGGAAGGTGAAAGATCAATAAGATCAGTCGCCACGACTGACGGTCCGCCGCCGTTCGTCAAAACCGCCAATCGCCGCAGGGGTTTTTTGATTCCGAGCTGGAAAAGTTTGGCCAAATTGAAAAGTTCCCGGATTGATTCCACGACAATCGCGCCGGCTTGGCGGCCAGCGGCGGCAAAGACGGAATCGGCCGGCGCTAGCGAGCCGGTGTGCGATAGCACGGCTTGACGGCCGCGGCCGGAACGGCCGGCGCGCAAAATGACCACCGGTTTGGTTTTGGTGATCTCGGTGCAGAGCCGGATAAATTCCGGCCCGTTGGATAATTTTTCCAAATAAACAAGAATCGCTCGAGTCGCCGCGTCTTTAGCCAGATAATCCAAAAACTCAATTTCGGACAACTGCGCCTCGTTACCTAGACTGATAAATTTTGAAAAACCAACGTTCTCGGCAATCGCCAAATCAAGAATCGCCGCGCCGAGCGCGCCGGATTGTGAAAGAAAAGCGATCCCGCCGCGCGGCGGTTTTTGGGCGGCAAACGAGGCATTAAAATCCATTTGAGTATCAATAATGCCGAGGCAATTCGGCCCAAGTAAAGTGATGCCGCAATCTCGGGCCACCGCGGCAATTTTTTCTTCAAGCGCCTGGCCAACCGCGCCGGTCTCCTTAAAACCGGCGGAAATAATAATCGCCGCGGTAATTTTTTTGGCCCCACAATCCGCCAAAATCTGCGGCACGATATCCGCCCGAACGGCAATCACCGCTAAATCAATTTCCGCTGCAATGTCTTTAACGGTTGGATAAGATTTCCGTCCCGCCAATTCTTGGCGGTTGATATTAACCGGATAAATCATTCTTTTACCACCAGTTAAAAGATTGGTCAGCAGGGCAAAGCCAACTTTATTCTTATCGTTGGAAGCGCCAATGACCGCTACGGATTGAGGATTAAAAATCTTTTCTAGAGCCATAACTGTTCTTCGTAAGTCGGTTTTTCTATTTGGTAAAAAATTCCCACCGGCGTTTTGTCGTTTGGTTGGGCCAGAAATTCCCGCACCGCTTTTTTATCTTGAATCGGAAAATTTTCGGGTCGGGGATAAAGCCGCTCCTTGAAATATTCGCGAGTGTCAAAGAAAATCAAACACGGCTGGATTATTTCCACAAAGGCAAAACCTTTATGTTCAATCGCCGCCGCCATTATTTTTTTAGTGCCGGCAATGTCGCCCGCATAAGTGCGGGCCAGAAAAGTCGCACCGGCCTCAAGCAACAAAGACAACGGAGCAAACGGTTCTTCCAAATTGCCGGCCGGCGTTGATTTTCCTTGGTAGCCCTTGGGACTCAAGGCGGTGGCTTGGCCGGTGGTTAGGGCAAAAACTTGATTGTCGTGAAGAAAAATTTTCAAATCGGAATTGCGGCGGGCGGCCTGGATCAAGTGTTCTAAACCCTCGGAAAAAGAATCACCATCGCCGGTAAAACCGATGACGGTCAATTGCGGATTGGCACACTTGATGCCGGTCAGCGCCGGCAGCACCCGCCCGTGAAGCGCCGTAAAACTGTTCAGATTTAAATAATCGGCAATTTTGCCGTGGCAACCAATACCGGCACCAACGACGATATTTTCCGATTTGATTTTCCCTGTTTTAATCAACTCTTCAACGGTTTGGCGGAAAGCCACCAAAATGGCGTAATTCGGACAACCCGGACACCAAGTGATTTTGGCTGCGGTTGATAGATTATTCATAACCGAAGGCGTTAATTTGTTGCGCGAGTTCAATCGGGTCAAACGGTCGGGAATCATATTTTAAAATATTTTTTGTAACTTGCCGGCCGGTTTTTTCGTGGATGAGAGCGGCCAGTTGGGCATTATGGTTGCCTTCCACATTGATAATTTTCTTGACATCCGCCAAGGCCGCCAAAACCTTCTTGACATCAAAAGGTTCAAGCCAGACAATTTGCACCAACTTAACCGGCCGGTCAAAATATTTAGCAGCCTCCATAACCGATCCCTTGGTTGAACCCCAAAAAATTACCGCCAAATCGGCTTCTTTGTCTCCATAAATTTTTATCGTTTCTTGCCGATCTAATTCCGTCGCTAAAATCTTGGCCTTGGCAAAACGCTTATCCAGCATTGCCTTGACCAGTTCGGCCGTCTCGGTAGTCAAACCTTTCTCATCATGTTCATAACTGTTAACTTTAACAACAGTCTCCGGCGTGCCCGGAAAAGCCAGAGGCGAAACCCCGTCATCCGTAATTTGGTATCGGTGATAGTCAGAACCAGTTTGGCCGGCTGTTTTTCCCGATTCAATTTTGATCTGATCGGTGGCTAATTGGCTGGTGGTCGGATGTTCGGAAACAATTTTATCCATCAACACAATCACCGGTATTTGATATTGCCAAGCCAGATTAAGACTGCCGGCGCCGGCGAGAAAAGATTCCTCGGCATCGCCGGGCGCGATCACGATCCGTGGAAATTCCCCGTGACCGGCATGAATCGCCAAGCGCAAATCAGCTTGACTGGAAAAAGTCGGCACGCCAGTCGCCGGCGCTTGCCGTTGCGAGACCGCCACGGCCAATGGTAATTCCGCGCCGCCAGCAAAACTGAAGGCCTCCTGCATCAAAGTAAAACCGCCAGTCGCCGAACCGACGGCTACCCGCTGGCCGGCATAGGCCACTCCGAGCGCCAGATTAATCGCGGCGAGCTCATTCTCCGGTTGAATTACTTTCAGTTTCGGCCGATTTTTTTGTTCGCCGGCCAAAAAATGCAAAATGGAAGTGGCCGGCGTCATCGGATAAGCAATATAAAAATTAAGACCGGCGGCCAGCCAGCCCTTGGCCAAGGCAGTATTCCCGTCAATCAGTTCTTTTTTGATTTGATTCGGTTTAATTTTTTTAAATATCACTCGTCCGGTTTTTTCCAAAAATTCAAAACCGAGGCGGGCTAATTTGATATTAAGTTCCGGTTGTTTATCTTTGAAAACTTGCTGTAAAATTTTTTGCAACGTTTCAAAATCCAGAGCCAGAAGATAACCCAGCGCGCCGAGAGCAACCGAGTTGCGCGCCACTGCTGGCGCGCCGACGGCCGCGGCGGCGGTCGCCATCGGCAAAACCACAGCGTTGGCGCCGCGCGCAGCCGTTTCCGCGGGGGTCAATTCGTCGGCAAAAATAATGGTACTTTGTTCCAATTCATTTCGGTGAAGAGTGATAGTTTCTTCATTTAAAGCAATCAACACGTCTAGTTTAATATAATCACACCAGATTTTTTCCGAGCTGAAAGACAAACGGGTGAAATTATGCCCGCCTCTAATCAGTGAAGGATTGGCGAGCGAAACGAAAACCTCATAACCAAGTTCGGCCAAAAGCGAACCGAACGCGTAACCGGCTTCTCTGGCGCCGTCACCGGCAGCGCCACCGATGCCAATAGTAAAGATATCAGCCACGGGAAAATTATAGCATTTCATATTTTGTGCTACAATATGGAAAAAATGACGGGACCGAATAATCAGGAAAAGATTAAAATCGGCTGGTTCACTTTCTCGTGTTGCGAGGATAATTTAATTGTGATGACGGAAGTAATGAATGACCACTGGCAAGACTGGAAAAAACTTTTTGATTTCCGGCATGTCCGCGTATTGAAGTCGCATAATATTTTAGATGAATTGGACATTGCTTTCGTTGAAGGCGCCTTGGCCAGTCCGGAACAAGAAGCCAAAGTGAAAGATATCCGCGCGCGTTCAAAAAAATTGGTGGCCGTGGGCGCCTGCGCCGTCGTCGGTTTGCCAGCCGGTCAGCGGAATTATTTTACGCCGGAGCAAAAAGCCAACATTGATTTTCTCTTAACCCGTTTTGACGCTCTGCCGGCGGTTAAGAAAGTGGCGGACGTGGTGTCGGTGGATGGGGAAATCCCCGGTTGCCCGATGACGCCGGAAGATTTTTTGACCAAGGTCAACGCGCTGGTCGCCGAATTGCGTCCCGCCGTTTAATTTTAATTTTTCACTATGCACACCTTTGATTTATCAATGGAGCACATCACGAAAGTGGAAGGCAGTGCCGCGCTTAATTTGCGCGTGGTCGATGGGCGGGTTAAAGAAGTACATTTTGCCCTGACGGAATACAAACGATTTTTTACCGAAGCTCTAAAAGGCAAATCGTTGGCGGCGATTCCGCCGCATTTGGCGCGAATCTGCGGCACTTGTTCCAACGCTCACATTATGGCCAGTATTGAAGCCTGTGAAAAAGCTTTAGGCATCGTTCCCACTTCCCAGACCAAACTTTTGCGCGCGCTCACGATGCACGGCCTGATGATTCGCGATCACGCCTTACATCTCTATTTATTTTCGCTGCCGGATATTTTTGGCAAGGACGCTTTTCTGGATTTGGATGAAAATGATTCCATTGAACACCAATTGCTTCATGACGGTTTTGACACGAAATCGGCCGGTAATTTTTTGGCGACTTTGGTGGCCGGACGAAGCGTGCACGCGACTTATCCGGTCATCGGCGGCTACCTGAAATTTCCCGATCCGGCGGGCGTGGCCGAGGCGATTGAAAAACTTCAAGCGATCCGGCCGGCCGTCCGGCGCCTGGTGGAAATCTTTAAAAACGCACCATTCCATTTTGACCGCCAGACAAAATATATGGCTCTCGTGCCGGACAATAATTACGGTTATCTGGAAGGCAAGATTATGACCAGCGCCGGCGAAAGTTATGATGAAAGCCAGTTTCGGGCGCATCTGGAACATGTCGTGCTGCCTTATTCTCAAGCTTCGGCCTACACTTACGAGGGCGAAGGTTATATGGTGGGCGCGCTGGCGCGCCTGAATTTGGCGAAAGATAAATTGCACCCTAAAACCAAAGAATCGCTGGCGGCGGTCTTAAAACTTTTTCCGGCCACCGATATCTATTTGAATAATGTCGCTCAAGCCGTGGAAATTCTGCACGCGGTGGACGAGTCAATAGAAATTCTTTCCAATCAAATGTTTTCGCCGGAGCCGGTGATTAAGGCGGAAGTAAAAGAGAGCGTCGGGGTCGGCGTCATTGAAGCGCCGCGGGGCACGCTCTATCACAAACTAGTCATCGGCGCGGACGGCCAGGTGAAAGAAGGGGAAGTCGTGGTGCCGACCGGCCAAAACCAAATCAACATTGAGCGCGACATCGCGCGGTTGGTGCAGGAATTAGTTGACCAAAACACGGCGCAAGAAAAAATCGCTCCGGAAATTGAAAAACTGATTCGCGCCTATGATCCGTGCATGAGTTGCGGCTCGCATTTTTTGAAAGTTAATTGGGAGTAATAAATTACCAAACTAATTCCGCCCACGTACAAGATTGTTGTCGCCAGATTGCTGATGGAAAAAGAGCGAGTGATGAACAAAGCCGAAAGAATGTTTGTTACTAGCGTCGCGGGGACAAGCAACGCGGCGACATAAGTCGCCGCCGCGCGTTTCAGCGCGGCGTACCAAGTCAGAACATAACCAACGAGCAGCACAGCGGTTAATAAAATCCAACCCCAATTTGCTCCTGAAAGTTTGGCTGCTTCGCCGAAGCCGCCGGTGAGCGAAAGATAACCGGCCAACAAAATGGCACCGAAGACCATTCGGGCCCCGGCCACCGTTAAACTAGAAATATCCGCCAGAACTTTTTTGGCGATAATATTTTCAATCGCCCACAAAATTGTGGCAACCAAAATCAGCAATTCACCGGTGTTAAATTTGAATCCAGTAAACCCGCCGACAAACAGATTAGCCGCGAAGATAATTCCAATACCAAACCACTGTTGCCAAACCAGCCGTTCTTTGAGGAAGAAGATAGCCAAGAAAGCGACGAACAAAAAGAGGGTTTTGTGAATTAAGGCGCCATTGATCGCACTAGTTTGGGCCAGGCCGGTAAAAAATAAAGCGAAAGGCAACGCGCCGCCGACCGCGCCAATCAACGCCAGTTGCGCCCACTGTTTCGCCCGAAACGTTTTTATTTCCGACCAACGTTTAAACACAATAAAAATTCCCAAAATAAAAATCGCCACCAAACTGTTTTTAATAGTCGTGAACAGCACTGGATTGCTGAAACCAGTAACGGCCAATTTGTTCACAAAATTAGCCACGCCGGAAATCAGCGCGGTCGTTAAAGCCAAAAGAACAGCCGATTTGGATATTTTCATATTCATTATTATAAATTATATCACGTTAATTTAGAAATAATATCACCAGTTAATCTGACCGCCGTTTCAACCGCGATCGCCGGCGGCAAGCCGATAATTTTTATTTCTTTTAAACGGCCGATTTTTTTCAGTAACCGGAGGTTGGCCAACGCGTCAAAATCGTGCATAGAAATTCTGGGCGCGGCCGTGAATTTTTCCAGAGACTCAAAGATAGTAATTTTTTTCAGATTGATCACGGTGTCAATCACTATCAGTTTAACCGGCACCGCCCAGTCTTCGTTCGGGTCTTTCACTTCAAATCTGATTGATGGAAATTTTGCCTTCAATTCGGGCAAGATTCGCAACGGCAGAGAATCTGACGGCAAATCCAGATTACCAAAAACATAAACCGTTTTCATCTTTTTATTTTAAATCGTTTGATTAGCCAGCGCTATGCTTTTTAGAGTATATTTTTTAAGCGTCGCCGCTTGTTTTTTGGTAATCACTTCGCAGGGCACGCTCCAGTGGATGGAAACAATTTGGCCGGGCTTGATTTGTTCAATATCATACTCCGCTTCTAATTGTCGAATTAAAATTTTAATTATCGGCTGGCCCAAGGCGAGTTTGCTTTGAACATAAATAAGCGGTTCTGTCAGCACGGTGATTTCCGGCCCCTTGATAGTAACCACCGTGCCGGCGCTGACGCGGCATTCGTCCAGACTTTGGAGCGTTTGCGCCACCTCGGCGTTTCCCGTGCGCCGCCAAATGTTAAAAACATGGAAGGAATGATGGGGAACCGCGCCCTGCGCGATTTTTTCTTCCAGCCATTTAAATTCTCGGCTGCCAATGATTTTTTTCACCTCCAGATTGTCGGTGAGAAAATGGTGTAATTTTCTTTTTTCCACTACTTCCAACAACCAATTGCCGAGCCAGTAAGCTTCCACCACGCGCCAGTTAAACGGATTTTTGATCCGATTAGCTTCCGCAATATGCCAGAGATAAGGATAAAGAGTTTTAAATTGCTTGAGTAATTTAGCTAATCCGAAATCGGTTGCGCCGGCTTCAATATTCGCGCGCAGTTCCGCGTTGGCGTCCGGTCCGCAATAATGCAGACGGTTCGGACCGAAAGCATAACGGCCACAGCGCAGAATCCCTGCCATTTGGTCAGCCGAAGTATTTTTCACTGTAAAATTTCAGCAATTCTTCAGCCTTGGGCAGGCAAGCCGGATTACCGATGCCGACTTTAGTTTTCTTCTGCAGATCACTCAGCGTCCGCGCGCCTTCAATCACCGCTTCTTCAATGTCCGCTTCCGTTACTTTGGTATCGGGATCAATAATAGCCGTGCCTTCAACGATCACGCGCTGATACTGGCCGGTTTGTTTAAACCAGTCGTTTAACGCCGCGCACAAGGCCTTATCGCCCAGCACCGAGCAATGAATCTTACGGTCGGGCAGGCCGCCCAATCGTTTGGTGATGTCCTGTGGCCTGATCGCCAGCGCCTGATCCACCTTCAGACCGCCGTGCTCGGTCACCATCACCGACAACATTGAGGTCGCGGCGATCGCGCTGGCGCAGCCGAAAGTTCGCCATTTAAATTCTTTAATCCGATCGGTCGCCGGATCAACTTTTAGCCAAACCCTCATCACGTCGCCGCAAGCGGGCGAACCGATGATTCCTTGAGCGTTGTATTGATCGGTTTTCGGGTCTTGCAACAACAGATTTCGCGGTTGGAAAAAATGTTCCTTCACCATCTTGCTATACACCCAACTGCCGGCAGTCCGGCTGATCACCTCCGGCTTGATATTTTTTGATTTATTTTTTTTAATCATATTTTTTTACTTTTTTGATCGCGTAAAGTGCGGTGCGCGTAAAGTGTGGTGTTTGGCCGCCGATAAACGCTTGGGGCAAGGAAATTAATTTTTTCCGACTGGTTAATTTTAAATTAAGCGGCGACATTTGGCGAAGATCGCTCACAATTATCGACAGATGTTTAAGCACGTAATTTATTGCCGATCTCGTCGTCTCTCTGCCCAAAGTAAAACGCAGACTGCCGTGAATGTATTCGTAAGGCCGGCCGAGAGCCTCAATGATATAAGACGGTTCAAGGGTTTGAGAATTGCACGCCGAACCGGTGCCGACCGAGATATTTTTATCGTCCAAACGCAAAAGCATCGCCTCGCCCTCAATGTCCAAAATGGAAACATTCAAAAAATTCGGGAGACGTTTGACCGGGTGACCATTCAAAATTACTTTCGGTATCCGGTTTAAAATTTGTTTTTCCAAATAATCGCGCAAAATTTTAATTCGCCGCGTTTCTTTCTTTCGTTCTTGAGTCACCAGCTCAAGGGCTTTGGCAAAACCGATAATCGCCGGCAAGTTTTCGGTTCCCGAACGAAGATTGTTTTGCTGGCCGCCGCCGTAAATGAGCGGTGTTAATTTCAACTTACCTCGAACCAGAAGACCGCCGATACCTTTCGGCCCGCC
Organism: Patescibacteria group bacterium; assembly: GCA_038058475.1. Taxonomy (GTDB): domain Bacteria; phylum Patescibacteriota; class Minisyncoccia; order Phycocordibacterales; family JACOZG01; genus JACOZG01. Next base: position 13,288 of record JBBUAW010000004.1, read on the forward strand.
GAGTTTGTGGGCGGACAGAGTCAATAAATCAACCAGCAAATGTTCGGCGTCAATGTTTAAATAAGCGGCGGCTTGAGTCGCGTCGGTGTGAAGGTAGGGATGCGCCTGCCCTCGCGCGCGGCGAAACTTTTTCACTAACGCGGCAATTTGTTGAATGGGCTGGATGGTTCCGGTTTCGCTGTCGGCCAAAGTGACGGATAACAGAATCGTTTTTTCATTAAGGGCCGCGGCTAATTGTCGAAGATTGATCAGGCCGTTTTTATTGACGCCGATAGTAACGATTTCAAAACCTTCGGTAGCCAAGGCCGCGGCCGCGGCCAGAATCCCTTTGTGCTCAACCGCCGAAACAATAATACGGTTTCCTTGAGATTTTAACGCTCGCGCCGCGCCCAAAATCGCCAGGTTATCCGCTTCGGTGGCGGAGCCGGTAAAAATAAATTCGGCCGGCGGGCCGCCAAAAATATCAATAATTTTTTGCCGCGCGCAATCCAACGCTTGTCTCGCTTCGTGCCCTAATTTATACAAACTGGCGGAATTACCGAATCGGCGGCTGAAAAAGGGGAGCATCGCTCGCATGACTCGGGGGTCAAGCGGCGCGGTCGCGGCGTAATCAAAATAGTATTTAGTCAATGCTCGCATCGCCCGTCCAGTATAACAGAAAACAGGGGAGTTATTTAAAAACAAAAAAAACGCCAGACTTGGTGGCCTAGCGTTTTTAACCCCTTTTGCCGGTCACTCCAAATCGGCGATGATAGGAAGTGGCGTTTTTGCTTTTTCCCTGCAACCGGGGCAGTTAATATTCTCAAGATCAGTGGCCTCGGTCCAGGAATGTTCCGGCGGCCAGTTCTCTAATTCGTCATCTGAAAACCCACACAACGGTCTCTCATCAACAAGTGCATGGACGATCAAATCCCTGTTTTCCATTGTTTCTCACCTTTTAAACAAAAAACCCCAATTTGTCCAAAAACTACTCACAATATTATCACACTATTTTAACACTGGCAAGTGCCGTAATATATCATGGCCTTCGCAACACCAAAGAGAGTAAAATAGCGACTGGCGCGCCGTCTAATTTATTTTCCCGACAAGCACCACATAATTCTTGCCGTATTTTTTGGCACACTTGGGGCAGGTGGTGTACCACCAGTATTGTTTGACAACTTTCAAATTTTTGCTTTTCGCGTCCGCGTCGTATTCCGCACACCATTTATTGATATTACTGTAGGATCCTTCGTAGACTTTGCTTACAAATTTTCCGGATAATGTTGTGTTTTCGGCGTCAGCGACTTCCTTGTCCACTGCCACATATAAATCCATATTCCATTTTGAGGTATGGTCGGAAAGCCATATTCCGTCTTGAATTGTAGCGCCGGCTTTTTCCACTTTCTCATAAACTCGCTTCATAACTCCGCCAAAATTCATCGGCATGTAAAACAAAATAAAAACTTTATCTTTGATAAATTTTTTATTCGCCCACTCAAAAACTTTTCCGTCCCAAAGAACGGGATCAAACTTAGGACAACATTCTTGATTTTGATTGTTCATAGATTTTTCCGCGAACCGGCGGATTATTTAATAATAATTATTCGACTATTTTAATTATATCAAATATGCCGCCACTCCAAGGGTAGTCCTCCGACTGGAGTTCAGCTTTCCTTTTATTTTTGTGTATATTTATATTATTTTTCTACTATTTTTCGCAACTTATCAATAAAGGCACGTTTCCAAGACCACATAGCGAACCACTTTATCAAAGGTGTTCCTATAACTCTCAATATAGGGCGATGAATTTCAATATCATATAAATAGGTGATTTTAGTACCTCCCTCAATATCCTCCATCAAAAATTCTTCGTGACCTGAAGTTCCAAAAGAAGATTGATTGCTAGACCTAAAGCCAATATTAGGCAGAAGCTCTGTTTGCATTTTTACATCAAAAACTTTCCCGAAAGATTTCACTCGTGCATTCATTTTTTGATGATTTCCTTGCTTTTCAGATATGTGTACTGATTCGGCAATAGTTGGAAAATATTTTGGCATATTTTCAAAATCAGAAATTATTTTATAAATTTCTTCTTTTGGAGCTTTAATTATCCATGAACCCCTTAATTGTAATTTCTTCATATTCCCATTTAGAACTTTAGTCGCTAATAAATAAACTATGCAGAAGAATGAAAAGAATGGTGAGGATTCCTATGCCGACTGACGCATACACGAGAATGGAAGACTCCTTGTATTTTCGTATGGCTACTAAGCCCAGAACGAAGGCGGTGAGGCTGGCTAAGCCTAAAACTGGAACGGTAATATCCCACCAGCGATCGCCATACGAGAGCAAGCCAAGACCATTGACGAGTAATATTGAAATACCAACACCAATCAGGAAAAAAGCATGCAACCACACAGACCACTTTCCTAAGTGAGTTTTTGGTAAAAAATTTGAGAGTTGTGAGTACCAGTTGTAGGTGGGCATACATTTACTTTTTTCTCCAGAATTTAAACTTATCAAAAAACAAGATCCGCAAGCCCAACAATTCAAACCCAATAACTGCAAGCCATGATCCGGGCGTAAATGGCGTAAAAAAGGCAAAAAGTCCCACTATGATTAAAATAACGCCAACTATTTTTTTAATCTTTAGCCTCTCTCTTAAGTGTTCCTCCAACATTGTGAGATATTTCACAAATTCATTCTACTTGTCCCGCCGAAGTCCCACAATAGCAGGACGAAGGAGGACCATTATTTTTAAAATTTTTTACCCCCTCACCAATAATTTGCAAAAGATTGGTGTGGGGGCCTTTTCGTTATCCCCGTTGTGGAGAAAAAAGGGATCAGCGGAGATGCTCCCTTAAACCATTTTTGAATACTGATGATAATTTTCTCTTACAGCGTTTTTCCAATTTGCTGTTTCGTTTCCATCACCCAAATCTGTCTTGTTATACACCAATAAAACATGAACTATAGATGTGTTCTTGTGAACAGCGACAATACACCTATTACCTGAAGAACGCCTTGATTCTTGCGTGCCATGAACACGAAATTCAGTTTTACAAATCCTTACATCCCCGACTTCTGTAATAGTTTCCGCAATATTTGTTTGCCCAATCAAAGTGTCAATGCGCTTAAACTCCTCATGCATACCAACCCATGTCACATCCCAAGCACCTTTATATTTCTTTTTAAAGCTAGAAATAAAGTGTCGTTCTGCGTATTGTTCTATTACAACAGCATAATTAGTAAACATAATCCGGGTCTTGCTGAATTATCAATTCGTACGGAATTGTTTCGTCAGGAGAACAAAGTTTATAAGGCAACTGTTCGTGGGTAAAATCTACAATTTCCTGCGTTCTTTTATCTTTCCATTTTGTAGAGATTTTTTTCATCAAACCCAATTCGCCTTCGCTTATCAGGTCTAATTCCTGGTGTTTAGCGCCTGTACCGATGAGAACAGCATCTCCTTTGTAGTCAACAGTAATTTTTCCCTCTTCTTCGAGCTCGGCTAACGCTCTAAAATATGGATCAGGAACTGGGCCGTATGTTCTCCGGAGATACTGCATTCCGCTCATGCTCTCAAGTTTATTGTAATACCATGCAAAATCAGCAAGATAGAGAAGCTTGGCAAGTTTAGTCTTTGGAATTTTCCCATCAGTAGAGAGGGGTGATTGTAAATAAGCAAGGATCATTTGCTTGTATTTTTCATATTTTGGCAAAGTTGCTTTTGCAAATTCTTCAATAGAAATACCAAATAAATCTTTTAATTTCTCTGCTTCTTCTAGGGTAAGGCCTCTATTTCCACTCTCGATAGAAACATAGGAAGGTCGGGAAAGGCTTAATTTGTCTGCTACAAAAGATTGCGAAAAACCTCGCTCTGTTCTAAGCGCCTTTATAAATTTGGCATATTTATTAGTCATGCTTTTAGTATATTCGTATATGTAAAAAAGTCAAACATTTAGTGTTGATAAAATTGACAAGCAAAATAAGGGGTATAAATACATGATGGTTTTATCAGTTGTGAGTACTAGTTGTATGTGCCTGCCCGTCCGAAGCGTATACGCAAAGGAGGGTTCATTCATTTATTTCTTTCTCCACCCATCTAAATTTACCGTAAAAAATTATTAATTGCGATCGTAGTATCCTTAAAAATAAAGATATCATTATGGTTAGCCCCAGCAATGGAAACGAATTCCTTATCGTCTGAGTCAATATTCTCAAAGAACGTTCTGGCGAGTTTTTGTGGGATTATCGTATCGTTTTCACCATGGATAATAAGCACTCTACCGGTGAAATTTTTCAAAGATTTCACATTGTCAAAAGCGTTGTTAACCATAAAGGAAGTAGGATAATACCAATATATACTATGAGCTAAGTCTTTCAAGCTAGAAAAAGCGGTAAATAACAGTAATTTCTGAGGAGGAAGCAGACTGGCATGTAGCGAAGCTGGACCGCTTCCAATACTTTCCCCGACGACCAACACCTCTTTGAACTGACGTGATTCAATAAATGTAATAACATCTCTTACATTTCCTTTTATGCCATTGTGTGAAGGTGTTTTCCCGTCGTTTGAATATCCTTCATATTCGACAATCAAATATGAGTAACCATTATTTTCAAAAAATAACGCCCAATAATCTCGGTCGCAAGCAGAGCCGGCGTTTCCGTGATAGAGAACGACCAGTTTTTCACCCGCCTCTTTGTAATAAGCTCGTGTTGCGCCAAACCGAATTTTATCTGCCGAACTTAGTGCCGGGCAATTATCAAAATCTTGCGAAAATGGTGAGTAAATAAGCCTTTCTTGAAATAGTGTTATTACGATACCAAAACCGACGTAGAAAATTACCAATATCAAAAGTGCAATTTTGGAAGCCTTATTGAATGCAAAAAAGTTTTTCATCATGTTTGCTTTAAAATCTCCTTTTCGTTTTGAATTTAATTGGGCAGGGGAGGTTATTTTTTATCGCCGAATTCCTGCCCCGCCACTGCGGGACGCGCCGCAATCTTTTATCTAAATAAACGAAAGTTTAAAGCTGCCATACAGGCAAAAATCTTATCAGCTACTTTTTAACAAAAAGCGACATAGCAAAAGCAACAAAGCCAAGACCCAAACCGATAAATAATCCCGCCGGAATATTATCTGTCATAAAACCATAACCTAAGCCTAAAAGTACTCCAGCTGGGATAAATAAAGCACCGGGTTTTGAATGATATCCGTGGTTGTAATGTTCATCACAACATTTTTCATTATCCTTTTTTTCTTGTTCCATATTATTTTTTATTAATTATTAATAATTACTCGACAATTTTATTATATCAAATTTTAAATACCGCCACTCCAAGGGTAGCCCTTCGACTAAACACACAATATCGTGTACATAAAGCCATACCAAAGGACAAAAAAGACCGGCCATCCTGGATTTTTAAAGAGACTTCCGTCACCGATTGTATTAACAATAAATTCAAATATATAGTGCAGTTGGATAAGAATAAATTAGAAATTTAAGATATTTTTTCATTTTTTTGTGGTGACAACTTTCTAATCCTAGCGCCGAGATAGATGAATGACAACTGGCGAGGATAGTCCTCGCCAGTTCCGATTATACCTTTTCCGAACTTTATCGGATGTGGTTTTTGCCACGACCCCTTGCATACCGAACGAGTTTATGGTATAACACTTTTGCCTGACTCCTGTTAGTGTGGCAGGTATTTTTATGGCTTAAAACATGAAGATTCTATGAAAAATCAAAAGAACATTGCGGTTGTTGGCCTCGGCTATGTTGGACTTCCTCTTGCGCTTTTAACAGAGCGGAAGGGTTTTAATGTATCTGGAATAGATATTGATACTAAGAAAATAGAGAAACTTCGAGGAAGAAAGATACCATTCCTAGATGATGAAGTAGAACAGTATTTCATTAAGGCGAAAAATATTTCATTTTCCGCCGACTTTTCGTCTGTCTCGGATTCATCAATTGTTATCATTTGTGTCCCGACTCCGGTACACGAAAATCATATCCCCGATCTGAGGCCTGTTATCGGCGCGACAGAAGGGGTTGCCACGCATCTTCAAAAAGGCCAGCTCGTTATCCTTGAATCTACCGTCAATCCTGGAGTGTGTGAAAGCGTGGTTCTTCCGATTCTTGAAAAGAAATCCGGTTTGCGCGCTGGTGTAGATTTTCATATCGCACATTGTCCGGAGCGAATAAACCCAGGCGACAAAAAATGGAATGTTGAAAACATAAACCGTGTCGTGGGAGCCACAGACGCTGAGGGTCTTCGCCTCGCCGCTTCATTTTACGAAAGCATTACGACTGGCATGATCAAGCGTATGAGCACAATCAAAGCCGCTGAAGCGGTGAAGGTTGTTGAGAATTCTTTTCGTGATATTAACATCGCGTTCGTGAACGAGCTTGCTCGTTCATTTACGAAACTCGGCATTGATGTCGTGGAGGTTATTGATGGTGCCGCCACTAAACCGTTTGCGTTCATGGCGCATTACCCAGGTTGCGGAGTCGGCGGACACTGCATTCCTGTTGATCCGTACTATCTAATTGAATATGCCAAGCAAAACGGATTTGAGCATGATTTCCTCGCTCTCGCGCGGAGGATCAATAATAATATGCCCCACTTTACAGTAGAGCGTCTTCGCAACGGGTTAGATGAAATAGCTCACTCACTCAAAGGAACCACGGTTGCTGTTCTCGGCGTCTCTTACAAACCAGATATTGATGACTGCCGACAGAGCCCCTCATTCGATATAATCCGCATTCTCAAAGAGTACGGTGCGGATGTGCGCGTATTTGATCCGTTTGTGCCCAAAAAATCAACGGCGAAAAGCCTGGATGAAGCAGTGCAAGGCGCGCAAGCCGTTGTGGTAGCGACAGCGCACAAGGATTTCAAGGAATTGACCCCCGATTACTTTGTAAATAACGGAGTAAAGGTCGTCGTGGATGGTCGCAATTGTCTGCCGAAAGAAAACTTTGTTAAAGCGGGGATTATTTATAAAGGGGTGGGGAGGTAGGAAGAATGCTTTATGAAGAAAATCTTTAATTTCAAAAACGCAAGACGGATAAATTTATGGGTAATCTTTTATTTGGTTGTATACATAATTCTTGTCATAAAATTAGTAACAATTCAACAGATTGGTAACGGAATTTTATTCGCAACTTATAGTATAGCTGTTTCTTTTTATATCCTTAGCCGGTTTAGCCTTGCTTATTTTTATAAACCATCAGTTCCAGAATCCGATTTGACTTATGAGCCAACAATCTCTTTTGCGGTACCCTCAAAAAATGAGGGGGAAAATATCCGCGAAACAATTTTAAAAATCGCAAATACTAATTATCCTAAAAATAAATTTGATATTATAGCCATAAATGATGGCTCTGATGACAACACATTAGATGAAATGTTGAGGGCAAAAAAAATTGTTGAAAATAAAAACTATATTGATGGAAATGTATCAGTGAAAGTAATAGACTGGAAAATTAATAGAGGAAAACGAGAAGGAATGGCAGAAAGTGTGCGTCAATCGGATAAAGATATTGTTATTTTTATTGATTCTGATAGTTTTATAGACCCTGAAGCTGCGCGGGAATTGGTTAAATATTTTATTTATGACGAAGTTGCCGCGGTTGCCGGTCATGCGTATGTTGCAAATGCACAAACGAATTTTTTGACAAAAATGCAGGCGGTAAGATACTTTGTAGCTTTTAAGGCTTATAAAGCCGCCGAAGCCCTTTTCGGTGCTGTAACTTGTTGTTCTGGGTGTTGTTCCGCTTATCGTCGTTCTTATATGAATGAAGTGATGAATGAGTGGCTTAATCAAAAATTTCTTGGTGTTCAATGTACCTATGGTGATGACAGGAGTTTAACAAATTATCTTTTGCGGAAAGGGTATAAGACTTTGTTTTCGAATGAGGCGATAGCATATACATTTGTTCCTGATACATTAAACAAATTCATAAAACAACAATTTCGATGGAAAAAATCGTGGGTTCGAGAAAGTCTAATTGCTGGAACGTTTATGTGGAAGAGAAATCCGATCATGTCAATTTCGTTTTATCTTGGAATTATATTGCCACTACTTGCTCCGATTATAGTAATAAGAGCACTCGTTTGGTATCCGTATACTACAGGGAATGCGCCGTTTTATTATCTTTTTGGGTTATTACTTATGGCTATAGTTTATGGATTATATTATTACATTTACACTCTGGATAAAAAATGGGTATATGGAGTAGTTTTTGCGGCATTCTATACAATCATTCTTATCTGGCAATTGCCGTGGGCAATTTTAAATTTACGTGATGCACGTTGGGGGACTAGATAAATGACACAAAAATTATGAAGAAAATAATTCCAAGAAGGATTTTCATCAAAAAAGCGCCTCTCGCGGTTCTTGTTTTTGCTGTCTTAGGATTTGGTCTTTTTGCATATGATGCCAATAAGGATTTTATAAGTAATTTTCAATTTTATCACATTAAGTCTTATACAACGTTAGTTTCTCACGCAGTATTTAATGAAAATAATAACAACTTAGCTTCAGCATTAGGAGTTCTCGCGACTAATAACGAAGCGGGGAATCTTAACATTGAACAGAAATTTGCAAAATCAGTTCCCGCACTACTCTATCACAGCATCATTAATGAGCCGGACGGAAGCAATATATTATTGGAAAATTTTAAAGACCAAATGTTTTCGTTAAAGAAAGCCGGATGGCAGACGGTGAGTATTGAAGATTTTTATTCTTTTATGAAGGGAGAAAAAGAATTGCCGGATAAATCTTTTCTTCTTACTTTTGACGATGGGGCAAAGAATAGTTATTACCCCGTGGACCCAATCCTTCGTGCTCTTGATTTTCGCGCAGTCATGTTTGTGATCACTTCGCGGACTACGAGCCCATTTTATTTATCCGTTCGCGAATTGGATAAAATGGTAAAATCAGGTCGATGGGATTTACAATCGCATGGACAAGATGATCATGATTTTTATCCAATCAATTCAACTGACGAAAAAGGACATTTTTTGAGCAATAAACTATGGTTCAAAGACGTTGGACGTCTTGAAACATCGGAGGAATTCCGATTAAGAATTTCTAATGATTTGAAAGAATCAAAAAAGTGGTTAGAAGAACGTTATGGTAAACCTATTGTCAGCTATGCTTACCCGTTCGGTGATTATGGACAAAATTCTCTTAATTTTGTTGAAGGTGTAATACCTATGATTGAAGAGGTTGCCAGATCTATTTATCCAATATCTTTCTATCAAGTGTGGGAAGGAAAAGGACACGCTTTCAATTATCCAGAGCCAACGGAGTTTATGATAAAACGCATTTCTGTTAAGTCAGATTGGACAGATGTAAAATTATTGTCAGTTTTAGAAAAAGGAAGTTCAAAAGATTTGCCATACGAGGATGCATTTTCTGAAACGAGTGGTTTAATTAAAACTTGGGGCAATCTTAATATCCACAATAATGCTATATTTATCGGCGCAAATGCTTCAACGACAGGCTCGTCATTATTTCTTGACGGATCTTATTTATGGCAGAATTATGTTTTCAAGGCTGGTGTTAATTTGACGAAAGGGCAAACTTTTTCATTGACGGCTAGATACAAAGACGACAAAAATTACGTGGCTTGTTCATTTTCTGATAAGTCCATAAGAGTGGAACGTTTTTTAAACGGAGAGAGGAAAGTTTTGTCAGAATTAAAAGGCAATTTTGTTTTCCTGAATAAAAATCGCGAGGTGGGAATAGGAGTATATGACAGTACGGTTAACTGCTATGTGGATGGCAAAATAGCAATGAAGGGATATCACTTAGATGAACATTTAGATCAGGGCGAAATCGGATTTAAAACATGGGATCCTCAAATAAATAACAGTGAATTGGTTATTAAAAGTATTTCTGTCGAGGAAATAAAATGAAAAAATATATTTTAGTGTTTTTAACCCTCTTTCTTTCGGTGGGCGGGTTCATCATTGCATGGCAAGGTTCTTATTTTAATAAAGTTGCTAGAAGTATCTTATTATTGCCGAACAAACAGATGGCTTCAGTTGCGGCTGTGGTGAGTTCGCCATTTTACTACACCTTTAAAATAGATGGAATTCTCGACGAGGCAGGAAAAATGAACAATAGCTCGAGCCCCTACTTCTGGCTTAATTCCGGTGGATTATTTTATTTGAAAAATGGTATAGGCAAAACTATTCAAGGAGAATTATCGCAATTTAATAAATGGCGTTTAGCTTATGCTATTTCTAATCCGATTGATACCGATAACGGTTACTATCCGCAGAATATTTTCCGCCTGGTGACCAGAAGCAAATGGCAGAATTTTTCGCAGGAAGCGTATTTTAAAATCACAAAGATGAATATGAGCGCGAGCGTCAACAGAGATGTCTCAAACGGAATTTTGCTTTTTAACCGCTATCAAGACGGCAATAATCTTTACTATGCCGGCATTCGCGTTGACGGACAGGCGGTCGTGAAGAAAAAAATAAACGGCGACTACTACACCATCGGCATATCTCCTGTATTTAAGGGTGAGGATAACAGGCAATCAAATCCGAACTTATTGCCGGAGAATGTCTGGCTCGGTCTGCGCAGTGAAATAACAACTAACGGCAATGAGGTGATGATAAAGCTGTTTATTGATAAAGAAAACAACGGGGAATGGCAATTGGCGCTTGAAGCAAAAGACGACGGCAAAAGCTACGGCGGAGCAGCAATCTTAGACGAAGGCCACGCCGGGATTCGTACAGATTTTATGGATGCAGAGTTTGATAATTACAGAATTGTGGATAATTAGCACAGGGAGCTAAATTTTTTCCTCATCTCCCCTAAAATTTAGTCTGTACCATAAGGCACTATACTCTTTTGTCTATGCTAGAATAGTCTCATGCTTACGGTTATCAAAAAATATTGGTTCCTAATCCTTTTCAACATTGTTTATGTTACAGTTTTTGCCGTCTATTATCTATCGATTAAAAATTATGAATTTCTTTGGTATGTTGCCATTTTGCTCTTTTTTCTAACCTTGATCTTATCTACCTTGAAGCGCACTCATTTCGGGACGATAATTCTTTGGGGTTTATCACTTTGGGGATTGATGCATATGGCCGGTGGTGGCATCAAGGTGGGGGAGAAGGTCCTCTATGCTTGGCCAATTGTCCAGCTGTTTGGTGAAGGAGAATCGCTCGTGCTCAAATTTGATCAATTTGTTCATTTCTTCGGTTTTGGTGTGGCCACCATTGTTTTCTACCACCTCTTGCGATTCTATTTGGACAAAAATGATATCATAATTAACTGGACCGTGCTTTACCCCCTAATCGTTTTGGGCGGAATGGGGATTGGAGCTTTGAATGAGATTCTTGAATTTGTCGCGGTGGTCGCTTTTGGCCAGACGGGAGTCGGTGGTTACTGGAATACCGCCCTTGACCTAGTTTTCAACATGCTAGGGGCGATAGCCGCGACAATCTTGATCCATTTCCATTATCGTCAAAAACCAGTTCTGATGGAAGAAAAAAGGTGAGGTTCATTCATAAACCTCACCCTGCACTGGCGAGGATAGTCCTTGCCAGTGTTGCTCGTCTTGGCGAGACGAAACCACTAGTTAATATCAGGAGATCCCCTCGGCTCCGCGGGCAGGACTCGAACCTGCGACCAATCGGTTAACAGCCGACCGCTCTACCAACTGAGCTACCGCGGAGCCGAAGGGGTCTCATCCAATTAATCTTTTAGCTTACCAAATTCTTTAATTATTACCAAATCCGTTTCGCTGATGTTATAATCTATGAAAGTAGATATGCGTTCCGTCTTAATAATTCTCCTCATTTTGATCGCTGGCGTGGTAATTTTTGTTTATAATTATAATTCTAATAACAATCCTAATGATCAAATTCAAACCACTATGACCTTGGCCGGCACTTTAAGTTTAAGCAGTCCGGCCTTTGCCGCCGGCGGACTGATTCCCGTTAAATATACTTGCGATGAAGCGACATCGGCCGGTGGCGTTAATCCGCCATTGGCGATTACCGGCGTACCGGCCAAAACGCAATCATTGGTTTTAATTATGGACGACCCCGATGCGGTCAAACCGGCGGGACGGGTTTGGGATCATTGGATTGTGTTTAATCTGCCGCCGACAATCACGACAATTGCCGAAAATACCGTACCGGCCGGGATGGTCGGTCTCAATTCCGGCGGCCAAATTAATTATCAAGGACCTTGTCCGCCCGATCGCGAGCACCGTTATTTTTTCAAGCTCTATGCTTTAGACACCGCGTTGAATTTAATCGCCGGCGCCAATAAAAAAGAAGTGGAACAAGCAATGACTGGTCATATTTTAGATCAAGCAGTATTAATCGGTCGTTATGAACGTTTAAGACAAAAATAAACAATAAAAAATGAAAATCAATTTTAAAGGCACGAATTTAGAATTAAATGACCAATTGCGTTCCTATGTGTTGCTTAAACTGGAGGCGTTGGATAAAATTTTAGCTCTGGAGCGAATTAAGGACGAAGGTTTGGCCACAGTGGAACTTGGCCGAGTTAATCAGCATCACAAACACGGCGATGTTTTTCGAGCGGAAATTAATCTCCACTGGTCCGGCCGTTATTTCCGCGCCGAAGCGGAATCCGGTGATTTATACGCGGCGGTTGACGAGGTGAAAGACGAATTATTGCGCGAAATTAAAAGTCAACGCCAACGGCAGGGAACCATCGTTCGCCGTGGCGCGCGGCTGGTGAAAAAATGGCTGAGCGGCCGATGACTACACCTCGATTATTTTAATCCGCGCTGAAAGTCCGACCAAGTCATTTCGCGCCGACTGTCCGGTTTAACGCGAGTAATCACGAATTGCCCGTCTTTGAATTCGGCCGCGGTAATGATCATCCGTTGATTATTGATGAAGCAATAAATTCCCGGCCGGGGCGTCAGCGCCAGAAATTTACGATAATTGATTTGAGGGTCGTCGGTTAAATCAATCAACCCGTCTTCTTTTTTAATTTTTTGAGTGAAAGTGGCTTGAGCGTGATTTTGCGGCACGGGTTTAATTTTTCTTGCCAGCCAAGCGGGCAAGATTTCAATAAATAATTGCGCCCCCAGTTTAGCCAGTTGAGTCCTAATAATGGGAAAGCTTTTAGCTTTTAGCTTATAGCTTTTAATTTTCAAGATCGGGCCATGGTCAATTTGTTCATCCACTAACATAAGACTAACGCCGGTTTCGCCAATACCAGCGAGAATGGCGCTTTGAATCGGCGTCGGGCCGCGCCACTTCGGCAGGAGTGACGGATGGATATTCAACACGCCGTGTTTGGGCAGAGTTAAAATTTCCGGCGGAATAATTTGACCGTAAGAAGCGACTAAAAATAGTTTATAGCCTTCCTCATCGGCGGATAAACTTTTAGCTTTTAATTTATAGCTTTCAGGTAATTTGGGGGGTTGTTCATAATCAATTTTATTTTCTTCAGCCCAAAGTTTGACCGGCGGGGGAGTGAGGACTTGGCCGCGGCCGCGCGGCCGGTCCGGCGTCGTGATAATCAGCGCCGGCCACAAACCAGCCGCGGCCAGCGCCGCCAAAACCGCGACGGCAAATTCATCGGTGCCGAAAAAAACAAAATTAAAATCATTTAACCTCGGTGAGATCATAGGCATGATCAGTGAACAAGACCCCCCGCAAATGGTCAAACTCATGCTGGACAATCTGCGCCAACAGGCCGGAAGTATGAAGGGTAAAACGTCGGCCGTTTTCGTCCAACGCCGCCACCGTTACTTTTTCCCGACGTTTAATGTGGCCGTAAATGCCGCGAACGCTCAAACAGCCTTCCACCATTTCCGCTTGCCGGCGCGAACGTTTGACGAGGCGAGGATTGATAAACACCAACAATTTTTTTGACCCGGCGTCATTTTTGACGATAAAAATCTGTTCACTGACGCCGATCTGCGGCGCCGCCAGAGCGACGCCGTCAGCTTGTGCCGCCAGAGCGCGGCGCATCAAGTCAATAATTTTATTAACCCGCGCGCTCGGCAAAGTGTCAGCGACGGGCGCGGCCGTCCGGCGCAGAATCGGATCATTTTTCTGTTTAATTTCGGTAATCATTTTTTAATTCAAAAGATTTTCCGGATCAACATTAACAGTATATTCCGGCGGCAACGTCCGTAAAATTTTAACCAGCGACGGATCCGGCCAGCGGTCGGACGACAACCGCAGCAATAAATTTAAAGCAAACTCGGTTGAGGAATGTCCGCCGCTTGACGGCGGAAAAACATCAAATTCATAACCGGCCAATTTTTGCTCTAAAGTCTTCAACGCCAGTAGGACTTTTTCTTTCGCGCCCGCCGCCGTAATTTTAATAAAAAGTCGAAACGGGGGATAATGATACTCGCGCCGTTCGGCCAAATCTTGTTGATAAAATTCCAATAGCGAACCGCGGCGGGCCAATTCAAAAAGCCGAGATTTGACATTTCGCACCTGTAACAGAAAACTTTTTCCGGCCAGCGCGCGCAAGCGAATCAATAAGCGGAAAATTTTTTCATTAATGCGGTAATCGGGCAAGGCGAACAGCGAATCAATCGCCGCCACCGCTGTATTCTCAATTTTCTCCTTCAAATGATTAATTGCTAATTCGGTACCGATTAAAACGCTGCCGGGCGTCGCCATAAATTTTTTCACCAACATCGCCGCCTGACTCTCCGTTTTAATTCGATCACTATCAAGTTCAAAAATTTTAAGCGCCGGCAGACGGACGGCCAATTCCTTGACCACCGCTTCAATACCGACACCCAAACCGATTAAACGCCAACTGTCGCAGACGGCGCATTTCTCGGCGGCGCTCCGGTGGGCGCCGCAATGATGGCATAGAAACAAACTCTCTTCATGCCAACTGACCGGCGCGTCGCAATTGGCGCAAGTAACAGCCGTGCCGCAATCCTGGCAAACAACCAACGGCGTCAAGCCGCGGCGGTGAACGTAAATAAAAAATCTTTCATTATTGCGGTTGGCCGCCTCAATCGCCCCGATTAATTCTTCGCTCAAAAGATGAAATTGGCCGTCTACATTGGCGACCTTGACGATTTTTTGCTCGGCGCTCGTGACTGCGTGATGTTTCAACGGCATTTTTGTTTGCATAGAACCTTGTTTCAGACGATAAAGAGTTTCGGTGCGCAAAACAAAATCACCCAAAACAAAACGCCAACCATTGGCGGCCGCCAACTTTTCGGCAAAAATTCGATAATCCAAATACGGTCTGACCAAGCCCTTGTAAGCAGCGGAACTTTCCTCGTCTATAATCACCGTGCCGAGATCGGCGCGGGGCAGAGACAAAAATCCGGGCGTGCCGATTATTAAAATCGGATGTTTGGTCGTCAGCGCTTGCGACCAGGCGGCGAGAAGATTTTTTCGGCCGAACGAATGATGAAAAACAAAAGTGTAATCGGTAATACCGCGTTCCAGCGATTGTTGCGCCTGTTTAATCCGAGTTAAAGTCGGCAGACCTAAAAAAACGGATGCGCCGCGGGCGAACTCTTCGCGGACTAAACTTTTATAATGAATTAATCGTTCGTCATCCGCCTCTTGCAAGAGATATTTTTCCGCGCGCAGTTTATTCGTCCGGCGGGCGGTTGGTTCGTAACCGATTGCGCTCGGCTCGCTTAAAACCGCCGCGGGGACAAGATTTTTTAAAACCAAACCGAACGGACTGGCGAAGTAATCGGCCATTTGTCGGGCGACAGTCAGAAAAGTCGGACTGAAAAAATGATGATGCTTGATTCGCAAAACTTTTTTCAAGGAAAAATCAGCCATCCGGACCGCGGCTTTAATTTCCGCCACCGACTGAACCGCGGTCACCAACGCCTCCACGGTCCGCCGCTTAATCGCGATGGAAACAATCGCTCCCGGCTCAACCGCCTGACTGGTAAAATAGGTCAGTTCCTCCTGAAATAAACCGCGGGCGAGGGGGATAACCGTCACGATTTTCATTGACTCAAAATATCATATATAATGAAAGAATGGGAGAGGAACGTTTTTTGTCAGTCGCCGCCGCGGCTCGCGCGAAAAATCTTCAATTAGAGCGATTGCTTGACGCTTGCCGCAATAATGAATTGCCAACCCGTGAATTCGGCGGTGATTGGTATGTTCCGGAATCAATTTTACCCACTCTGGAAGCTTGGCACCGCGCGCGCGAAGCGCAAATCAACTCCCAATATTTTTTAGTCAATTCGCTTAGCCGCTTACTCCTCATTGTTTCGGTAATTTTTGTCTTTCAATCTTTCTGGCGGGACGACGTTTGGCACTATCTGCGGTCGGGGACTCAATTAACCACTGAAATAACCGGCGATACACTGATGACGGCTTTAACCGCCGCGCCTATTTCGCGGAATGCCGCGGCCGTCGTTTTTGCCGATGTGACTAAAGAATTGGTCCGGCTGTGGTTGGCGGTGCTTGACTTCGGACAAACCCTGGTCAGCAATCTTAATTACGGCTGGGGCAGGATTTCAACCAATTGGAAGCAATTTTTGAGTCGTGCGCCGCCGGTCGGATCTCCGGACCTGACGACTACCTCACCATTAGATCAGCTCGCACGCGCGGAATTAAAAGCGGAGATCAAAGCCGAATTGTTGCGCGAACTGTCGGTGACCAATCAAATCTCCGGGCCAATGAGTAAACTGCCCGACACCGGATTGATTACTTTGCCGGCTTCCGGCGATCCAGCAAAAGACACCGGTTCGCTCTTGGAATTGAAAAATGCTTTTTCCGATCAAGTGGAGGTCCGGTTTGAAGCCAGCCGGCAAACGGGAATCATTACTCCGATTTTTCGTAACGGCCGCGGCGACGATTATCTCTTCGTGATCACGCCGATTAATAAAAGCACGCCATGAAGAAATATATTTTTTTCGCCGGGTTAATTTTTATTTTAATTGCCGCTAGGGTTTCGGCGGCCGCGCCAGACTTCACGCTTCAGCCGGCGAAAGTGGAAATAACCATGCGCCCCGGTGAATCAACGCAACGGGAATTGACCGTCATCAATAACGGTCATCGTCCGACTCGCGTTAATTTAATGGTGGAAGATTTTAAACCCGGCGTCTCGCCAGCCGAGCCGGTTAATTTGATCGAACCGGAGGTCGCCAACCCTTATTCTTTATTTCCTTACTTAACTCTGCCTGTCCGCGCGCTTGATTTAGCGCCCGGCCAGGCCACGACGGTGCCGGTAGTTATCAGCCTGCCCGTTGCTATTGGCGCGGCGGGCGGACTCTACGGCGCGGTGATTTTTTCATTCGCGCCGATCGGCGAAGAAAATCAATGGACCGCCGCGCGCTCGCGGCTCGGCGCACTGATTTTTATTAAAACCGCCGGCGTAACAGTCAGAGAAATCGGCAAATTAGCCAGTTTCGGTCTTTTGGGCGGACAGATGATTGAAGCCAAACAAATTCCGACTTTTTACCTCAATTACACCAATCAAGGCAATGTCCATTTAAATCCTTACGGCGGAATTACTCTCACCAATCGTTTAACCGGCGCCAAAAACAATTTAGCCGTTGATCCGTGGTTTGTTTTGCCGGACAGCAGCCGAATTCGGGAAATTATCTCGTCAACCAATCTCTCGGCCGGCTGGTATCGCGCCGAGTTAAAATTAAATCGCGGTTATGCCGACTTAATTGACGAACAATCAATCTCGTTTTTTGTCTGGTCATGGTTGGCCTTGGCGGAAATTGGTTTTGGTCTGGCCGCAGTTTTATTTTTGGTTTTTAAGCTCAGACGATATTTTAGAGGTAAAATAAAATGATGAAAATATTATTCGCCGTGGCGCTCGCAGCCGTGGCTTCCAGCACCAATTACAAAATTCAAGTTGATAGTTTGAATTTTGCCGGTCAATTGTCGTCTTCCGCCAACTATCAAGCCGCCGATACTTTAGGTGAAGCGGCCACCGGTGAATTGGCCGGTACGACTTATCGTCTTAAAGCCGGCTATCAAAATATGCTGATCTCGTCAATCAGTATTTCCGCACCGACGGATTTAAGTTTGACCACTATTAGTAATTCAACCGGCGGTCAATCGTCCGGTTCGGTCGCCTGGAC
This sequence comes from Patescibacteria group bacterium, assembly GCA_038058475.1. Classification (GTDB taxonomy): domain Bacteria; phylum Patescibacteriota; class Minisyncoccia; order Phycocordibacterales; family JACOZG01; genus JACOZG01. The sequence goes on from JBBUAW010000004.1 coordinate 31,347, forward strand.
CGTCACGACCGATAATGCCGCCGGCTACACTTTGGCGATTAAAGCCGACACTAGTCCGGCGTTGGCGGCCACCGGAGGCAATTTTAATAATTATACGCCGGCCGGCAGCGTCCCGGATTATGCTTGGTCGATTGATAATTCAGTGGCTGAATTCGGTTTCAGTCCGGAGGGGACGGAAATCGCCTCCCGTTATCTTGATGACAGCTTGGCTTGCGGCGTCGGTAGCAGTGAAACGGCTGACCGTTGCTGGGACGCTCTCTCCACCGCCAACCGGACGATTGCTTCCCGCGCCACTAATAACACGCCGCTCGGCACGGTTACGACCGTCAAGTTTCGAGCGGAAATCGGCACCGCCGCTTCCGTTAACGCCGGTGATTATAACGCGACGGTCACCGCCACCGCCCTGGCTTCCTAATGATCAAGCCCGTTAAAATTTTATGGTTGCTCCTCTTATTGCCGACAATTATTCTCGCGGCCACCGACGGCGTGGAGGTTAATTTATCAGTCACCGGACCGGGGCCGGGCGGCGGCGGTCCGACGATTATACCAACGACCATTAACGGTTGCACCGACCCGCTGGCTACGAATTATAGTTCCACGGCGACAAATGACGACGGTTCTTGCCAATATGTCACACCAATCGCCAATGTCAGTAATTTTATCGCCAATTATTTACCGGTTCAAAATCGGATAGTTTTAACCTGGACCAATCCCGACTTTCCGGAGTTTTCCGCCGCGCGCGTGGTGCGGCAAGCCGGCAGTGTGCCGGCCGGCCCCTTGGACGGTCTTTTAATTTATGACGGTACCGGCCAGGCGGCGATTGACGAAACAATCGCGCCCGGCCAGACTTATTTTTACGCCGCTTTTGTCCGGGCAACGAACGGTAATTATTCTTCCGGTGTTATTGTTTCGGCCACAGTGCCGTCAACCAAACCGGAAGACAAACCGCCAGTCGTTGAACCGCCCAGTACGGAACCGTCAAGTTCGGAACCGCCCGGTGGTGGCGGTCCGGGCGGCGGCTCTCCCCTTGATCCGTTTCAATTTTTTCCCACCGTCATTGACCCCGATCCCTTGATCCAAAAACTTGATTTGGGTGATTTTATTTTTTCTCAACTCGGCGAGCGACCGCGCTTTTTTCTGACCGGGGATACGGTGCCGGTCGTGGTTGGCAAAGATTTATCGGTTTCAATCAATTATGACCGTTTGCCAGAATCTTTAAAAACCATCGGCCTGACCATTGTTGATCCGGCCGATCGGGCGAACTCTAAATCTTTCACCCTGCGGATTAATGAAAATAAAACCGCCTATGTCGCCAATCTCGGTGTGCTCTACAAAAACGGCCTTTATCCAATTTATATTTACATCATCAATTTTAAAAATCAGACCGTTAAACATTTGACGGGAATTTTATCAATCACCAATGGTCAGCCCCAAACGCCGTTCGCGGCTTTCAGTCAAAAGGTCGCCCAAACCGCTCAACCCATAGTCACGGTCGTCGGCTTAGGCGCCGGTCTATCGCAAGCTCTAGCTTTAACCAACCAGATTAATTCTTTTTCCGATCTTTATTTTTTGATTATTCATTTTTGGACGCTGTTGCTGCGCGTGCTGGGTCTGCGAAAACGCCGAACGCCCTGGGGCGTGGTTTATGACTCGGTTACCAAACGGCCGCTGGACCCGGCTTATGTCATTGCCAAACGAGAGGATACGGACGCGGCTACGGCCATTACCGATCTGGACGGCCGGTACGGTTTTCTCTTGCCGCCGGCCGGCTATACTTTAATGGCCAATAAAACCCACTACCGTTTTCCGTCGTTGAAACTGCAAGGCAAAAATCACGATGAATTATACGACGGTCTTTATTTTGGCGAACCGTTTACCACCGCGAGCGGCGAGGTCATCAACCGCAACATTCCGCTTGATCCGGTGGCTTTTGACTGGAACGAATTTGCCAAACAACAACAAGGTTTTTTTGTGATTCATTCGCGTCGCGAACGCCGCCGCGCGCTGATTTACAACACCTTATTCGGTCTCGGTTTAGTCCTGGCTTTTTATCAATTATTATTTTGGCCGAGCGTCATTAATCTAGTCTTACCGGTACTTTATGCTGGCGTATTTTTATTAAAATATATTTGGCGGACGCGGCATCCGATAACCGTAGTGCGACGAGCGGAGACCGGTCTGCCGGTGCCGTTTGCCATCATTCGGGCGTTTATTCCAAGTGTTAATCAACAGGTCAAATCAGTAGTGGCCGACGCGCTGGGGCGATTTTTCTTCTTAACGCCGCCCGGCGAGTATTATTTTACGGTGGAAGAAAAACTGCCGGACGAGAGTTATCAAAAAATTTATCAATCGGAAAATATGAAGCTAGATAAGGGTATTTTAACTGAAGACTTGACGGTGTAAAATAGCGAGTAGATATCCACAACGCCTATTGACACGAGGAAATTGCTTTGCTAGCCTGACCTAGGATGCAGAGGCGAAGGCAAGCAGGACCCGGAAACCAATCGGTAACCGACTCCATGCCATCGAATTGTTGCTTGCTCGAGCCGATCCCCGGAACACTCTACCGTCGTAACCCAGAGTGTTCCCGGGTTTTTTTATTTAGAAATGCTGGGAGGAAACGCCTCCCAAATACTGATGTTGTATAATAATTATAAAAAAATCCCCCGCTGGTAATCTTACGACCATTGGCGGGGGAATGATTAGTTACATCAATACTCTTGTTTTTATCTCATCTGGGAACAACTGCCTCGGCTTTCTTTGCCAGTGGATTCTGGTCAAAGAAAAGGGGAGCTTCCGGATCTTCTTCGCTGACCAACCCAAATCTGTGGTGCAGCAGATAGTGTGTTTTTTTAAATTCCTTAAGGAGTTCACGCCATTTTTGATCCAGAACTTCCCAGGGCACGTTGTCTACAGTGTCGTTTGGTGGTTTTTCATGTTGCTTTTTAGCCTCCGCCATTTCCATCACCGCCAACGCTTTTAGATAAAGAGTTCGGTGCGCCAACTCTTCCAACTCCCTTAATCCCATCCGGGCGATCACATAAAGAGTTTCGCCGGTCGTGGAAGAGAACTCTTCCAAATCTTCAACGAAACCGGTTCTGTCTCGAGTTGAATATAGCCAGGCGGCTAATAACAATAAAAAAAGAGTTAGTACAGTTGAAAAAACAAGAAGAAATAAAATAATCTTACCACTCACCTCTTTCACGGGTTCCACATTTGGAATCAGACTTACAGCAAGCAACCACGAACAAAAAATAAAAACTGATGACATCATACATCCAAAAGCAAAACCAACCCGCTTACTGACGGCAATTAACGGATCTTCTGAAAAAGATTCAAGCACATGTGATTGCCACCGACGGCGCAAAACACCGGAAACCTCTCCGGCCTCATTCAATTTTAAAAGGTCTAATCGCGGCATTAAACATCTCCTTTTGTTTCGGACAAACTGAACAACCTTGGACGATCTAGTTTAGATCTATCATATTAGGCAATTTTTGTCTAATAATTGGTAAAAATAAAGCGGGGAGAGTAGAATGACAAAATGAGCGGAGAAAAATTCGTGATTCAGGGTTTGGCTGGAAAGAGGAAGTTAAACGGCGAAATTAAGACTAATGGTTCCAAAAACGACGCCGTACAGGCCATCGCCGCCGCCTTTCTTTTTCGCGACCGTTTGACTCTGACCAATCTGCCGGAAATTGACGATGTGGATAAAATGCTGATGCTCATCGCGCATCTCGGCGCGCGCGTCAAACGAACGCCGCGGCAAGCCGCGATCACTGTTCCCGAACAAATACCCGTATTAAGGACTAATCTTGACACGGAACTGGCGCAGAAAATCCGGGCCTCCATTCTTTTACTTGGTCCATTGATTGGTCGTTATGGTGCCGTAACTTTTCCTCATCCCGGCGGCTGTGTCATCGGTGAGCGGCCGATTGATTTGTTTTTGAGCGGTTTCCGAACTTTAGGCGCGATGGTTAGCGAAACTGATCAAACCTACACCATTTCGGCGCCGCAAGGTTTGGTCGGCGCCGAAATTTTTTTTCGCAACATCAGTGTTACGGCGACCGAAACTTTTATTTTAGCCGCCGTGTTCGCGCGCGGCCAAACAGTGCTGAAAAATTGCGCCCTGGAACCGGAGATTGAAAACCTCGGCCGTTTTCTCGTCACTGTCGGTGCCAAGATTGATGGCCTCGGCACTTCTACAATCACAATTAACGGCACCGGATCGCTCACCAGTCAAGATCATCAATACCAAATTTTACCCGATCGCATTGAAGCCGGCAGTTTTTTAATCCTCGGTGCATTGGCTGGAAAAAAAATCACTGTTACTAATTGCGAGCCAGTTCATCTTGAATCGTTGCTCCAACATTTAATCCTCGCGGGCGCTTCAATTGCGGTGAAAGAAAAAACTGTCACCGTCGCCGGTCCATCCCGCGGTGAACCATTACAGCCGCTAAATTTAAAAACTCACGAATACCCGGGTTTTCCCACCGACTTGCAAGCGCCGTTCGCTATTCTGCTCACTCAAGCCGCCGGTCACAGCGCGATTTTTGAAACTATTTTTGGCGGCCGGCTTTTGTATCTGGAAACGCTCAACCGCATGGGCGCCGAGACGAAAATTTTAAATCCCCACGAGGCGGCGATTGACGGACCGACGCCGCTTAAAGGTCAAACAGCGGAAAGCCCCGATCTTCGCGCCGGCTTGGCTTATCTGCTTGCTGGCGTTATCGCCGCTGGCGAAACTATCATTCATAACATCCATTACATTGATCGCGGTTACGAACGAATTGACGAGCGTTTACGCGTGCTGGGCGTGGCGATCAAACGTTGCTAGTTATTTAATTCGGATTATGTTAAATCAAGATTATGCCGTTTTTTGCCAAAAAATTAGGAATTGATTTAGGCACCGCCAACTCATTGGTTTTTCTGCCCGGCCAAGGCATTGTTCTCAATGAACCGTCGGTGGTGGCGATTGCCAAAGCGGATCGTCGCGTTTTGGCCGTCGGCGCCGAGGCGAAAGAAATGATCGGCAAAACGCCGGGCGGCATTATCGCTTACCGGCCGATGAAAGACGGCGTCATCGCCGATTATCGCGTCACGGAAATTATGCTCCGTTATTACATCAGTAAAGCGCTTGGCCGCTTTAATATCTGGAAACCAGAAGTAATGATCTCGGTGCCAGCCGGCGTTACTTCCACCGAACGGCGAGCGGTAATTGAAGCGGCGATCAAAGCCGGCGCTAAAAACGCTTACATCGTAAAAGAACCGATTCTCGCGGCCATTGGTGCCGGCGTGCCGATTCATGAGGCGCGCGGTCACATGATTATGGATCTCGGCGGCGGCACCACCGATGTGGCGGTTATTTCGCTCGGCGGCATCGTCGCTTCCACTTCCGTCAAATGCGCCGGCAACCGGATTGACCAGGCGATTGCCGATCATATTAAAAAAACTTTTAATTTAGCCATCGGCGATAAAACCGCCGAGGAGGTGAAAATCGCCATCGGTTCGGCCGTGCCGGTAGAAGACGAACTGATTTATACGATCAAAGGCCGAGATTTGATGACCGGTTTGCCGCGGCTGGCGGAAATTAAAACCAATGAAATTGTGCGGGCGATAGATTGGGAATTGAAAGAAATTCTCACTGCGCTCAAAAATGTTTTTCAGGAAACGCCGCCGGAGCTGGCCGCCGACATTATTGATAACGGCATCATTATGACCGGCGGTTCGGCACTATTGCGAAATTTACCGGAGTTGATTTATCGGCAGATCGGCGTCAAAGCGATGGTGGCCGAGGATGCGCTTTTTTGCGTGGTAAAAGGAACCGGTGTCGCCCTTGATCACTTGGGAGTTTATAAACGGTCAATTTTAGCCAAGCATTAACGTATGGCCTTGAATCATCATGCTTATTTATTTATCGGCCCTCGTCACGCCGCCCTGGAGCAAATTGAAAAAATAATTACGGCGCACGGCCCGGCCGAGGTTCACCGTCATGAACAGGAAATCTGGAACATTGAAGACAGCCGGCAGGTGAGTGAAAGACAACAACTTAAAACTTGGACGGATCAGCGAAAATTTTTTGTTATTGCCGTGGAGACGATGACCATACCGGCTCAACAAGCCCTGCTCAAAGTGCTGGAAGAACCGGCGCCGCAAACGCATTTTATGATTGTTTGCCGCGAGTCGAATGACCTTTTACCGACCCTTCGCTCGCGCTGTCAGCTCTGTCAGGTAACGACGCGCGCCGTTGATGAAAACGCTCTGGATATTAAATGGGCAAAAAATTTTTTTGCGACCCAGCCGGATCAACGGTTATCATTGATCGCTGAATTAACCTTAACCGAGGAAGGAAAAATTGACCGGCGCCAGGCGAGACGACGGGCGGAAGCTTTGGAATTAATTTGTCACGACTATCTCTTGACGAAACCAACGCCAGAATTAGCTGAAGCATTAAAGGCCATCAGTCAAGCGCGTAATTATTTAGCCGACCAGTCCAGTCTCCCCAAATTAATTTTTGAACATCTGGCGCTGGTATTGCCGATTTTATAAAAATTTTATGATATAATATAAAAATGTCTTACAATTTTACGCCAATTAAAAATCAAGGAAAAGAAATCGCGGAGAATTTAAAACGGGAATTAGCCAGCATTCGCACCGGCCGCGCGACACCAGTCTTACTTGACGGCATTATGGTTAATGTTTATGCCAGTCGTTTGCCCCTGAAGAATCTCGCCGCCGTGGTGATTGAAGACGCGCGGACGTTGCGTCTGAATCCGTGGGATAAAAATCAAATTAAAGACATTGAGGCGGCGATTGCCGCTGCCAATCTTGGCGTTTCCATCACGACAGATGAAGCTGGTTTCCGAATTATTTTTTCGGAATTGACTGCCGAGAGCCGGGGAAAATTAGTGAAAGTGGTAAAAGGGAAATTGGAAGAAGCGCGAAATGCTCTGCGCCAGGCGCGAGACAAGGCTTGGAGTGAAATTCAAAAAAACGAACGGGAAAAGAAAATTTCCGAAGACGACAAGTTCCGCTTCAAAGACGAATTGCAAAAAATCATTGATCAGGAAAATAAAAACTTTGAGTTATTGATTGAAAAGAAAGAGAAGGAAATTTTGAACTGATTATGACCGTCATTATTTTTCTCATCGTTTTAGGCATACTAATTTTTTCGCACGAACTTGGGCATTTTTTGGCGGCCAAGCGCGCCGGCGTGCGCGTGGATGAATTTGGTCTGGGCTTTCCACCGCGGCTTATCGGCTGGCGGCGCGGCGGGACGCTTTATTCGTTAAATATTATTCCCTTCGGCGGTTTCGTTAAAATTTATGGCGAAGATCCCGAAGAAGTGAAAACAGATTCCAGTTCCTCAGTTTCCCTGATTGCCAAAAGTAAATGGACTCAAGCCTTAATTTTGGCCGCCGGAATAGTTTTTAATCTGCTTTTAGCTTGGTTGTTACTTACCGTGGCGCTTTCAACAACCGGTTTGCCACTTAGTGCTGAAGCGGTTCCAACCGGTTACCAGATTCGCAATCCGCAATTAACCGTTGTGCAAGTAGCGCCCGACTCGCCAGCGGCTAAAGCCGGCTTAAAACCGGGCGATGTGGTTGTTTCGCTTCGCGCCGGCGCCGAGGCCATCGCGCCGACCACCGCGCCAGAAGTGCAGAATTTTACCGCTAATCGCGCCGATCAAGAAATCACCATCGGTTTTATCCAACCAGCGGCGAAACAAAAAACTTTTATCACCGAACGGGCGGTAACGCCGGCGCTCGGTTTAACGCCCGGGCGCGCGGCTATCGGCTTGGGTTTGGATGTTGTTGGCCAGCTTAAATTATCACTGCCGCGCGCCATTGTGGCCGGCGGCCAAATGTTTGCCAAACTGACCTTTTTAACCGCTCAAGGTTTAATCAAACTGGTGGCCGATTTGTTCCGCGGCGAAAAACAACTTTTGAACCAAGTCGTTGGGCCGATCGGTTTGGCTTCACTCGTTGGCACCGCTTCCAATTTAGGATTCGGTTACTTATTGTTTTTTATTGCCGTCATTTCCATCAATTTGGCCTTATTAAATTTATTGCCTCTGCCGGCGCTCGACGGCGGCCGCTTACTTTTTTTGTTGATTGAAGCCATTAAAGGTTCGCCGATTAAACCGCCAGCGGTTCATTGGCTCAATTTAGCCGGCTTTGCTATGTTGATTCTCCTGATGATTTTCGTGACTTATCATGATCTGCAAAAATTCATTTTTTAATCGTCAAAATAAATTGGACAAGATTGAGATTTTGACCTAACATACCAACTATATGCGGCAGTCGGAACTTTTTACCCAACCGCGGCGCGAAGCGCCGGCCGATGAAGTAGCGACGAACGCGAAACTTTTGGTCCGCGCCGGTTTTATTCACAAGGAAATGGCCGGAGTTTATTCTTTCTTGCCGCTTGGTTGGCGGGTTTTGCAAAAACTGGAAAATTTGATTCGTCAAGAAATACTAACTCTCGGAGCCCAAGAAATACTGATGCCGGCCCTGCAACCGAAAGAAAATTGGCAAACTACCGGCCGCTGGGATAAAATGACCGATTTGTACAAACTCCGCGACCGCAGTGAACGGGAACTGGCTCTCGGTCCGACGCATGAAGAAATTATCACGCCGCTCGTCAAGAATTATCTCAATTCCTACCAAGATCTGCCTTTGTCGGTTTTTCAATTTCAAACCAAATTTCGAATGGAACCGCGCGCCAAGTCGGGTTTGTTGCGCGGCCGCGAATTTTTAATGAAAGATCTTTATTCTTTTCATCGCGACGAAACCGATTTACAGCATTTTTATGATTTGGTAACAGTCGCCTATAAAAGAATATTTGAAATCTTGGGCCTGACCGAAAAAACCTATTTAACCCTGGCCGCCGGCGGCACTTTTGCCGAATTTTCTCATGAGTTTCAAGTCTTAACGCCCGCCGGTGAAGATTCAATTCGTCTCTGCAAGTCTTGCCATTTGGCCGTCAATGAAGAGATTTTTGATCGGAAAAATAATTGTCCGGGTTGCGGCACCCAAAAATTGGAATCTGAAACGGCAATTGAGGTGGCTAATATTTTTAAGTTAGGCACCAATTTTAGCCAGGTTTTCAATTTAACCTATCGCGACGAAACTGGCGTTAATCAACCGATGATTATGGGTTGTTACGGTTTGGGAGTGAGTCGGCTAATGGGAGCGCTCGTTGAAATTTTGTCGGATGAACGCGGTTTAGTCTGGCCTGAAGCGGCAGCGCCGTTCCCGATTCATTTACTATCCCTCGGCCTGGCCGATGGCCCGGCCGCGCGCGCGGCCGGACCGTTGTATGAGCGACTAATCAAACTCGGCCGCGAAGTTTTTTGGGATGACCGGCGGGAAATTTCCGCCGGCGAAAAATTTGCCGCCGCCGATCTTGTGGGCTTGCCTTACCAAGCGATCATTTCGGATAAGACGTTAGCGGCCGGAAAAATCGAGTTAATTAAACGGTCAACCGGCGAAAAAAGTTTTTTAACCGAAGACGAATTATGCGCTTGGCTTGGTTAGATCATTTATACGAATCTTTTTCTCACGCGGTGGGAATAGATTTGGGCACGGCCAATACTTTAATTTATGTCAAAGGCCGCGGCATTATTATTTCGGAACCGACAATTGTGGCCATCAATCGAAAAACCGATCGGATTGTGGCCGTTGGTAACGACGCAAAACAAATGCTCGGTCGCACCCCGGCACACATTGAAATTATCCGCCCTTTAGTTGACGGCGTGATTTCCAATTTTGAAGTCGCTCAAGAAATGCTCGCCTATTTTTTGAAACGGGTAGCCCAATTAAGACCGCGAAAGTTCTTCCGACCACAAGTGGTGATCGGCGTTCCTTCGGGTATTACTAATGTGGAAGTTCGGGCGGTGCGCGACGCCGCCCGGCAGGCCGGCGCGCGGACGGTCCAGATCGTGGAAGAACCGATGGCCGCCGCGATCGGCATCCGTTTGCCGGTCCGGGAACCGGTGGGTAATCTGATTGTTGATCTCGGTGGCGGCACGACCGACATCGCCGTCATTTCATTGGGTGGAATTGTTCGTTCAAAAAATTTGCGCGTGGCCGGCGACCGTTTCAATCGAGACATTATTTTTTATGTGCGCGACGAATTTAAAATTCTCTTGGGCGAGAAAACCGCTGAGGAAGTAAAAATCGCCATTGGTTCAGTGTGGACCAGAGTGGAAACCCTGGAAGCAACCATTCGCGGACGCGATTTGGTTACCGGCTTGCCGAAAGAAGCGGTGATTACCGATACCGACGTGCGAGAAGCCGTTAATTTAGCCGTCAGAAACTTAATCACGGCGATTAAAGAAGTGTTAGAAACGACGCCGCCGGAAGTCGTCTCCGACATTATGCATAAGGGAATAATTCTAGTCGGCGGCGGCGCGACCCTCAATGGTTTGCGGGAATTATTGAATTATGAATTGAAAATTCCCGTGACTATCGCCGACGATCCGATGACTGCCGTGGTTCGCGGCACCGGTATTATTTTGGAAAATCTGGACCACTATCGCGATTTACTTTTGCCTGATGAAGATGAATTACCGCGCTAATTTTTTCGGTCAGCGTTTTTTTCGTTCGCCGATCGCTATTTTTTTATTTGGTCTGGTGCTAGTTTGGTTATTCAGCCGTCCCATTATTTATCGGCTGGGGGAACAGGCAGTTTTAACTCTCGCTCGACCGTTTTGGTCCTTGGGCGCTACCGGTCTCAACGCGCTCGGCCGCACTAAATATTTTTTTTCCAGTCGCACGGAATTAATTAATGAGATTGAACGATTAAATAAAACCGTCGCCAAATTTAGGGCAGTTGATTTGGAACGCCAACGGTTGACGTTGGATAATCAAGCGCTCCGCAAAATCTTTAACCGGTTGAGTCCGCCGCCGCGGCCGGTGACGATCGCGCGGGTGCTTACTCGTTCAAATCAATCGCCAACCGGTGTGATTATTGCCGATATTGGATCAGAGACTGCCGATATTTTGCCGCAGCCGGGCGATTTAGTGGTGAGCGAAACCACAACCATCGGCGAAATATCGGCGGTTTACGCGCGTACGGTTAAAATTGAACTGTATTCCGGTTGGGGTAAAAAACTTGAAGTGTTGATCGGACCGGACCGTGTCGCCGCCGAAGCCCGCGGCCGCGGCGGCGGCAATTATATTGTTTCGCTGCCGCGCGATTTGACACTTAAAATCGGCGATCCAATTTTTATTATTCGCGATACGGAGGAATATCTATTGGGTGAAATTCAAATCATTAATCGCGATCCGGTCAACGCTTTTCAAGAAATTTTATTTCGCAGTCCGGTCAATTTAGAATTACTATCATGGTTGGAAATTCATGGTTCGTAAAATATTTTATTTGATCATCATCTTCGGTGTCGTTCTCTTTTTGCCTTGGCCTTTGGCCCTCGGCGCGATTATTATTTCGACAATAATGATTAAACCGATTTACGGCACCTTGGCCGCGGCCTTGCTTTTTGATTGGGCTTATGGCAAAAATGGCCATCTCATGATCGGCCTATTAACAATGGTCGGAGTCTTAATAGTTGTTTTTATCAGCCGCCAATTTATCAGATTTGATCGATTAAAAAATGATTATTGATCCGGATGAAATTTTTCTTGATGCTTACAATTTGCCGGCTTTTGACCGCCAGCAGTTTGAAGGCGAACTGGAACAGCCAATTAAAAAATCCGCCGTTTTTATTTTAACAATGGTTTTCGTCTTGATTGTTCTAGTTTTTTTTGGCCGCACTTATTATTTACAAATAATCAACGGTCAAACCTTTGCCACGCGCAGCGCTACTAACACTCTGCGCCAGACCCAACTTTTCCCGGAACGGGGGGTAATTTATGATCGCTGGGGGCAAGAATTAGTTTGGAACAATCCGGAACGGACTTATCTCTCCACGACCGGTTTCGCTCATCTTTTGGGTTATGTCGGTTATCCGTCCGCCGATGAATTATCAGTTTATAATTTTGATCCACGCGAACTGATCGGCCGCGATGGTGCGGAGAAAACTTACAATCAACGTCTACTCGGTCAAAAAGGCACCCTGATTGAAGAAGTGGATGCTTACGGAAAAATTCAATCTTCCTATTCTTTGCGGCCGCCGCAAATTGGCGAAAGTCTGTATCTGTCAATTGATGCGCGCTTGCAGAATAAATTATTTGAACTGATTAAAACTCTAGCTCACGAGCGCGGTTTTGCCGGTGGCGCCGGCGTCATTCTTGACGTAAAAAATGGTGAATTATTGACTTTAGTTAGCTATCCAGAATACGCCCCGCAAGTGATCGCGCGCGGGGAAGATAATGAAACGATTAAACGTTGGTTTACCGATCCGGCCAAACCATTTTTAAATCGCGCCATCGCCGGCCTGTACGCGCCCGGTTCAACTATTAAACCGCTTATTGCCGTCGGGGCGCTGAATGAAGGAGTGATCACGCTTGACAAGAAAATCACCAGTACCGGCACTTTGGTCGTCCCTAATCCTTATGTACCGGATCGGCCATCAATTTTCCGCGATTGGAAGGCGCACGGCGCCACTGATTTGCGCGAAGCGCTGGCTGTCTCTTCCGATGTGTATTTTTATGAGGTCGGCGGCGGCTTTGAGGATCAACCGGGACTTGGAATTGCCCGCATTGATCAATATGCCAAAGCTTTTGGTTTAGGAACGCCGACTGGCATTAATTGGCCGACCGAAAAAGCGGGAGTCATTCCCACGCCGGACTGGAAAGCAAAATTTTTTCCCGGCGATCCGTGGCGGGTCGGTGATACTTACCACACTGCCATCGGCCAATATGGTTTTCAAGTGACGCCGTTACAAATGGCTCGGGCGATCGCGGCGATCGCCAATGGCGGTTACTTAATCACTCCGACTATATTAGCCGCCAGTTCCACTATCGTCCTGCCTAAATCGCGTTTAATTGAAATTCCAATTAAACCGGAAGTTTTTCCAATCGTGCGTGAAGGTTTGCGACTAGCCGTAACCAATGGCACAGCCGGAGGATTGAATGTTCCTTATGTTGACATTGCCGCCAAAACCGGTACGGCCGAACTAGGCACGACCAAAGAAGCCGTAAACTCTTGGGTGATTGGTTTCTTTCCTTATGATCAACCACGTTACGCTTTTGCCGTGACCATGGAGCGCGGTCACCGAGAAAACACCGTCGGCGGCGTTTTTATTATGCGTCAATTTTTTGATTGGTTGGCCGACACCGCACCGGAGTATTTAAAAAGTATTTCTCAAGTTGACGCCGCCGATTAAAAAAGATACGATATTGGATTAAATGGAAGAAGATAAACATTACCTAACTCAAGAAAGGTATAATCAACTGAAGGAGGAGTTGGAAAATTTGAAAACCGTTAAACGTCGGGAGATTGCCGACCGACTGGAATTCGCCAAGTCTCTGGGTGATTTGTCGGAGAATGCCGAGTATCATGCCGCGCGCGAAGAACAAGCGGAGACGGAAGATCGGATCGGTAAACTAGAAGCGATTTTTAAGGTCTCGGAGATTATCGGCGAGCGTCGTTCGACGACGGTCGGCATTGGTTCAACTTTAACCATCAGCAAAAAAGGCCGCCATGAAGAAAATAAGTATCGGATTGTCGGACCGGAAGAAGTGGATTTGACCGCCGGCCAAATCTCTTATCTTTCGCCGCTTGGCGCCGGTTTAATGAATAAGAAAAAAGGAGATACGGTCACAGTGAAAACACCCAAAGGCGAAATTATTTATCAAGTGATCAAGGTTTTTTAATGGCTCAGTTTTCGGAATTAAAAAATGAACGATTGGCCAAAGTGTCCAAACTTCGGACGCAGTCAATTGAGCCTTATCCGATTGCCGTCACTATTGATTATTCGCTCGCTCAAGTCAAAAAATTATTTGCTAAATTGGAAAAAAAGCAGCGACCGTTATCTTTAGCCGGCCGCGTCGTCGGCCTGCGTCGACAAGGCCATTTGATTTTTGCCGATCTTAATGACGGCACCGATCGAATTCAAATTTTAATCAAACCGGAAGAAACAGGCGAAGAAGCTCTAATATTGTTTGAAACGGTTGTTGACCGAGGCGATTTTCTGGCCGTCACCGGAACGTTATTTCTGACGAAAACTAAAGAACCGACCGTGTTGGTGAAAACTTGGCAACCATTAGCTAAAAGTTTAAGACCGTTGCCGGATAAATGGCACGGTCTCGCGGATGTCGATGAACGTTTCCGTCGGCGTTATTTGGACAGTTTATTTAATGAAGACGTGCGCGCGCGGTTTGTTCGGCGGTCGCTTATTATCCAATCTTTGCGTCGTTTTTTAGACGATCAGGAATATTTGGAAGTGGAAACACCAATACTACAATCTCTGCCGGGCGGGGCAAACGCCGTGCCTTTCAAAACTCATCATATCGCCCTCGATCTTGATCTTTACTTAAGAATCTCGCCGGAACTTTACTTGAAAAAAATGCTCATCGGCGGTTTTCCTAAAGTTTATGAATTATCCCGTTGTTTCCGAAACGAGGGGATTGATGTCACCCATAATCCGGAATTTACCATGCTGGAATTTTACGAAGCTTATAGTGATGCCGCCAAACAGCGCCAGCTGGTTGAACGTTTAATTAAACAATTGGCTAAAGAGTTCGGCCAGCAAATGACCTTTACTTATAATGGCGAAAAGATCGATTGTCATGGGCGTTTCCGTATCATTGATTATTTTGATTTATTTAAACAATATGCCTTGATTATCAACCCGGCCGCCATTACCGACAAAGATTTGGCGCTGAAAGCCGCGCAATTTGGAGTTACTTTGCCAACCGGCGCGCCGCGAGAGAAAATTTTTGACTTGATTTACAAAAAAGTTTGCCGGCCGAAATTAATCCAGCCGACTTTTATCGTTAATTATCCGAAAAATTATCTGCCGTTGGCTAAGGCTAAAACTGATCAGCCGGAATTTGTCGATGCCTTCCAATTAGTGATCGGCGGTTTAGAAATTGCCAAAGCTTTTTCCGAACTGAACGACCCATTGGAACAGCGCGCGCGGTTTGCCAATGAGGAAAAAAATAAACAAGCCGGCGATAACGAAGCTCAATTATTTGATGAAGATTATCTGGAGGCGCTGGAATACGGTTTGCCGCCGGCCGGCGGCGTCGGCATCGGCGTGGATCGTTTAGCGATGCTTTTAACTGACAACCAAAATATTCGCGAAGTGATTTATTTTCCGACTCTGCGCCCGAAACCAGCGGAGTAGAAATAGAATAGGAAGAAATAACCAGGCAAGAAAAAAGAGACTCAAAATGTGAGTCTCTTTTGATTATTCCTACTAATGCTTATGTGGATAACATTTTAATGTTTCCGAAAACCTTTAATTTATCGGGATCTTTTGGGTTGGTGAAAAGTGGATAACTTTTATTGGCGAAGTGGGGGAGAGTGGAATATAATCTAACCACAGTGGGTAAAAGTGGGTTTTATGACCAATGTGTTAATCGGCGAATATCGACACGCGATTGATGATAAGAAACGCGTGGCGTTGCCAGCGCCTTTTCGCCGTTTGCTTGGTCGAAAAATTGTTTTGACGCGTGGCTTAGACACTTGTTTGTTTGTTTATCCGATAAAATCTTGGGGAGTGATTATGTCTAAATTAGCTCAACTCACTCAAGGCCAAGCCGATACGCGCAGTTTCCTTCGCTTTTTATTGGCCGGCGCGATTGAAACTGAAGTTGATGCGATGGGGCGGATTTTGATTCCGGATTTTCTCAAAACTTTTGCTCAACTGAAAACCAAAGTGGTGATTGCCGGAGTTAATGACCGTCTGGAGATTTGGGATGAGGCGCGCTGGCAAGATGAGACCAAAAAACTCGAACGTCAAGCCGATTTGTTGGCCGAGAAATTGGGCGAAGTTGGAGTTTTTTGAGTTTCGCCTGACGAGATGCATCAACCAGTTCTTTTACAGTCAGTGATCGCCGGTTTAGATCTCCGACCCGGCTTGACCGTTGTTGACGGTACGATCAACGGTGGTGGTCACAGTATAGAAATCGCCAAGCAAATCATCGGCGGCCATTTGATCGGGATTGACCAGGACGCGACGGCGATTGAAGTTGTCCGCGCGCGATTGATTCAAGTCCCCTGCCAAGTTACCCTGCGAATTGATAATTTCCGCCGACTGGATCAAGTTTTATCCTCGCTTGGTTTGACGCAAATTGACCGTCTGTTTCTGGATCTGGGTTTTTCTTCAAACCAAATCCTCTCTTCCGGTCGCGGTTTCTCTTTTCAAACCGACGAACCGTTGCTGATGACCTACGAAGCTAAACCGTCGCCCGGGCGTCTGGCCGCTCGAGACATCGTCAATCGTTGGACGGAAGAAGAACTCGCAACGGACTTTAAGAATTATGCCGACGAATCATTCGCTCGTCAGATTGCCCAAGCGATCGTTAAGACACGGCGAACCACGCCAATCAACACCACCGGACAGTTAGTAGAAATAATCCGTCAAGCCGTGCCCCATTCGTATCGCGCGCCCGGTCGTCGCCGGCATTTTGCCACTAAAGTTTTTCAAGCTCTGCGCCTGATCGTCAATGATGAATTGCCCGCGTTGGCCGAAGGGTTGGCAAAAGGTTTTGCCAGTCTCGCCATCGGTGGCCGATTAGCCATCATTACTTTCCATAGCGGCGAAGCCCGGATCGTCAAAAATTTTTTTCGGCACGCGAAAGACAACGGTGGCGGCCAAATTATCACTCGTCACGCCATCAAACCAACCTTTGAAGAAATTAAAATTAACCCCCGCGCTCGTAGCGCCACGCTTCGAATTATTCAAAAAAAATGACCACTAAAAATTTTAAAATTGGACTTTCCCGCCAGAAATTATTTTGGTGGTTATTGATTTTTCTAATTTTTGTTTCGTTCAGTTATCTCTATTTAGTGAACGATTTGATTTTTAAAGCCGCCGCCCGCGAAAATTTACGGCGTCTCGGCGCGCAACTGACTTTGGACACTACCGAACTAGAAAATCAATATCTGACTTTAATGAAGACAATTAACCTGAAACAGGTCTACGCTTTAGGTTTTGAAGAAACCAATCCCGATGATGCCACTTTTGCCACAATTACCCTTCCTCATTTAGCGCTTGGTCTAACTGATAGACCTTAGATGGCCTCGGCGGTTATGAAGAATAAATCATCGTCGCGGCTACAATTAATTACTGGTTTATTTGTTTTTATCGGTTTGGCCTTGGCCGCCAAACTTTTTTTTGTGCAAATCATCATCGGTGAAAATTATCGCCAGCAGGCCGAGCGCCAGCATCGGCAATCATTGGCCGGGCAAACTTTTAATCGCGGCTCAATTTTTTTTGAAGATAAAAATGGCGCTCTGGTTTCCGGCGCGACGCTTCAGGCGAATTTTATTTTAACCATTAATCCGACGCAAATCATTAAACCGCCGGAAACCTACAGTAAATTAAAAATGATCTGGCCGACATTGGTTGAAACCGAGTTCGCCAGCAAAGCCGCGCGCGCGGGGGATCCGTATGAAGAAATTGCCGGACAATTAACGGCCACGGCCACGGCGGCGGTCCGGGCGCTTAATTTGCCCGGCGTGCAAATTATTGAAGAACAATCCCGATCCTATCCCGGCGGACAACTCGCGGCTCAAACCCTGGGTTTTATTGGCTATGATAGCACCGGAACCGCCAAAACCGGTCGCTACGGTCTAGAAAAACAATATAACGAATTCTTGAGTCGCGATAATGAATTAACTTTTACCACTTTTCTTTCAAAATTATTTTCTACCACCGTTGATCCAAGCCAAGATTCGGCCACAACTCCTCGAGGCGATATTGTTTTGACCATTGAACCAAAGGTTCAGCGTTTTTTAGAAGATCAGTTGTCGATAATTATGGAACACTGGCAGACGAAAACGGCCGGCGGCATTATTTTAGATCCCCGGACTGGCGCGATTTTTGCTTTGGCGGCGCAGCCGACGTTTGATCCCGGCCAAAAACAATCAGATTTATCATTGCTCATCAATCCTCTGATTGAACGGGTTTATGAAATGGGGTCGGTGTTAAAACCGCTGACACTGGCGGCCGGTCTGGACGCGGGGGTGATTGACGAGCAGACGGAATATTTTGATGCCGGACGAATTTCGATCAACGGTAAAACCATCAGCAACTACGACGGCCGGGCGCGCGGCCGTGTGCCGATTCAAGAAATTATCAACCAATCGCTCAATACCGGCGCCGTGTTTATTATGCAGAAATTGGGGCCGGAAAATTTTCAAAACTATTTCTTCAACCGGTTTAATTTGGGGCAAAAAACCGGCATTGATTTACCGGGCGAGTTAAAGGGTCTGACCGGTAATCTTTCAAGCTGGCGCGAAGTGGAATTTGCCACCGCTTCCTTCGGACAAGGCATTGCCCTCACGCCGCTTAATTTAACGTTGGCTCTATCCACTTTGGCCAACGACGGTTATCCGGTTAAACCGCAAATTATCAAACGTTTTCGTTACGAAACTGGTTTAATTAAAGACGTGCCGGCGGAAAAAGGGCCATCGGCGATTAAGGCCGAGACGGCGCGGCGGGTAACCGCCATGCTCGTCAAAACTGTGGACGAAGTGCTCGATGGCGGCCGGGCGCGGTTACCTCATTATCTCGTAGCCGCTAAAACCGGTACGGCGCAAGTGCCGCGAACCGATGGCCAAGGTTATGAATCGGACAAATTTCTCCATTCTTTCTTTGGTTATTTTCCGGCCAGCGCGCCGCGTTTCAGTGTTTTTCTGTATGTTCTGGAACCGGTCGGCGCCGCTTACGCGTCGCAAACTTTAACTACTCCCTTCAGCAACTTGGCCAAGTTTTTACTCAGTTATTATCAGGTGCCCCCCGACCGTTTATAAGCTAAGATTAACTTATGATTAACTTAAAAAAAATATTCCGCGTCATCATCATTTATCTGCTTCAATTTGAAGCGCGGTTAATTCTTCAACGTTATCAACCGCGTTTAATCGGCATCACCGGTAATACCGGCAAGACCAGCGCTAAAGACGCCATTTACGCCGTCTTGGCCAAGTCGTTCAACGTTCGCGCCAGCGCCAAAAGTTTTAACAGTGAAATCGGCGTGCCGTTGTCCATCCTCGGCCGGCCGAACGCCTGGGGGCGGCCGTTCGGTTGGCTGAAAAATTTAATTGCCGGTTTGATTCTTTCAATCATCCGGCACAATTATCCGGCCTGGTTGGTGCTGGAAATCGGCGTTGACCGGCCGGCCGATTTGCAACGGCTGACGCGTTGGCTCAAATTGGAGGCCGCCGTCTTGACTAACTTGCCGGCCGTGCCAGTGCATTTGGAAGCTTTTTCTTCGGCAGAAGAATTGATCCGGGAAAAATTAATCTTGTTAATGATGGTTAAAAATAACGGGGTGATTGTTTTAAACGGCGATGACGAGCGAATTGCCGCCGCGCGGGAAGAATTACAAACTAATTTTAATCAGCGTCAATTGCGAGTTTTAACTTATGGTTTTAAAGACGGTAATGATCTTCGTCTTAGCAATGAACATCTTTATTATGAAAACGGTCAACCCGCCGGATTGACTTTTAAAATTGATTATCAGGGGCATACGGTCCCTTTTCGTTTGGTGGGGTTAATCGGCCGACATCAACTTTACGCGCCGGCCGCGGCGCTGGCCGTCGGCGCGGCTCTTAATCTCAATCTGGTGGAAATGGCGGAAGCGCTGACGGCTTATCAACCGCCGCCGGGACGGTTGCGGCTCTTGCGCGGTCTAAAAGACTCAATGATTTTAGATGATACTTACAATGCCTCGCCGGCGGCGATGACTGAAGCGTTGAATACCCTCAAAGAAATTACCGCGTCGGGAAGAAAAATTGCTGTGCTCGGCGATATGTTGGAATTGGGTGAAAAAACTATTGAAGCCCACCGACAAATCGGTTTGGAAGCCGCTCTGGCGGCCGATTTAATTATTACCGTCGGTATCCGAGCTAAGTTTATCGCTGAAGCGGCCAGCCAAAAGGGTATCCATCCTGACAATCTTAAACATTTTGCCGCGGCCCAAGCGGCCGGCCGAGAATTGGAACAACTCTTAAGGCCGGGTGATCTGGTTCTCGTCAAAGGTTCGCAATCAATTAGATTGGAATGGGTTGTAGAAGAAATTATGGCTGAACCGGAACGAAAAGAAGAATGGCTCTGTCGACAGGAATCGGAGTGGCAGGCACGTTAATTTTGTTCCAACACTTTTTCAATATCCCAAACTTCTTGACCAATATGTTGTTGAACGAAATCTAAATCTTTTAACAGTTGAGCTTCGCGGTGTTTTTCTGTCTCGGACAAATTTTCCCGCTTAATGAATTTTAATTCGGCTTCAATATCGCGCCGCAAAACGGCAAAACCGCGGCGGATGGATTCCTCGGCTTCCCTAAGTTCTTTTTGAAAAAGTTTATGTTTTTTCCGGCCGTGATGAGCGTGATAAATGAGAAAACTTATCAGTCCCAATACCGTCATTGAAAGAATGACGGCAATAATCAAATAAAGCGCTTCATAACTTAAACGCGAGGCGCCAAATTGAATCGCGGTTTGCCGCACCGCCATTTGGATTTGCGAACTTGGCGGACTCATCACTTCTCCCAATCGGCCTTGCGTCCAAAGCAGATAATTACCCGGCATTAGAAAAGTTTGATGGCGATAAAACCAATCTCTTTTTGAATCGGCAATCACTTTCGTGTTGAAAGTTTCGCCAGTTTGCAGATTTTGCATATAAATCATCACCGCCACTCCCGGACTGTCGGTTTTTCCGCCGATATAAAATATCTCTTCGTTTGATAAATCCCGAGAAACCGAGGAAACAAACGGCGGCGCTAATTGCACCAAGTCAATACTTTCGGCGAAAACTCGGTTGGTTGACAACCAAGATCCGATCAACACAATCAATAACAATAGTTGACCGTATTTTTGCCGATATTGTTTAAGTTCGGCTAATTTTGATTTAAGTTCATTCGGCAAATCTTTATTTTCTCGTCGCGCCGCAATTTGACGATGCCAATGATTGACCCGCCAAGCCCCAAATCCCAGGGCGATGATTAAAATCCCCGTTAGTATCCAAAACCAAAACCAAGGAATGATCCCAATCCGGTTGATTTTTACTCCCTGACCAGTGATAATTTCAAAAATCGGACTGACGACTTTTAATTGTTTGATGATCTCGTTGAAATTACCGGCTTGGTCGTAAGCACGCACAATGATGTCATAAGTTCCAAGACTAAAGTCAAAAATATAAGGGCTGACGACTTCAATAAAAAATGGCTCGCCCGGCTCGGTGGTCTGAACCAAGTCCGGAGTCAAATTAACAGCTTTTATCTCATAATGATCAAGACCGGACCGAGTATCCGTAGTCGCGAAAGAAACTAATTGACGCCGAGTAGAGGTGCGCGCGGCCGGAGAAATGTCAACGGGAAATTCTGCTGGCGGCGTGGTATCAATATTGATGGCAAAATGGGTGACGCCGCCCCAAACGCCGTCACGCAAAGATTTAATGTGAAAATAATTTATTCCGTCGGCCAGATTTTTATAAATTAAACTGGAATTATTTCCCTCGGAAATATCATCCGGGTTTTCTATCGGATCGTTGCTTAAAACATAACTGTATTGCTCAACCGGATCCAAATTGGCCCAACGGAGAATAACGCTCTTTTTTGAATACCACAGAGTTTGATCCGAATGGGTTTCCGAAGAAACAATCGGCCCGGCCGGCGGCGGCAGAATAAATTTATAAACACCATTTTGGACATCGCTTAAAACGGCCGTGCCGCGGCCATCATGCGCCAAGACTTGCGAATCATCGGAAAATTTAACCAACACCGGATTACCCACCTGTTTGATGCGAAAAGTCAGAGCCGTAATCAACCCACGATTAACATTGATTCCTCCCGGAATACCGCCGCTCAGACGGATGGTGCCACTTTGATTATTAAATATCGGTTGGGCGGTCCAAACACTAACGACTGATTGGCCAGTGGTTGGGGACACTAATTGAAGCTTATCGGGCGGGAAAGAGATGGTCGCATTTACAGTATTGACGGTCTGTCCCTCGGTGTCTAAAAAAACGCCAACTTCAAAAGTTCCGCCGACGGCAAAAGTGCCGCTCGCCGGAGATAAAAGCAATCTGGCGGCTTGGACGGTCTCCGGCGCGATCGTCCACAACAAAAATAATAAAGCGCCGCCGGTTAAGATTTTTCTAATCGCTGGCATTTTCTAAGTAAAATTATACCACCCAGAATAA
>JBBUAW010000004.1:53726-55422 GCA_038058475.1 Patescibacteria group bacterium
TCAGTCCAATAAAAGAAAAGAACGGACAGGTCAACTAAATTAATAATTCTGTCACTGTTAAAATCGGCATCACAACGCGTCAATGCCGCGTGGTCAAAATAATAAAGTAAAATACTTAAATCAACGATATCCACTCGACCATCGTCATTAAGATCTGGATTAGTTTGACATAAAGTGGAAATTAAAGTCGGTATCGGGGAGGGGAATAAACGATCAAGTAATCTTCTAATCAATCCGCCGGATGAACCGCCGCCGACGTTATTAACTGTCGGAGTAACCGCCGCGACGCATTGGGAAGTATTGAAAGTGCAATTAGCATTACAACTTAAAGTGCCACTGGAAAACCCCTGGCTGATGCAAGTTTGGTTGTTCAAATTAACCCCCTCGCAATCTTCACTGTTTTGCACCACACTGTCGCCGCAAACGGCCTCAACTGTCACTTGAAGAATGGTTGAATCAGCTGTTGATTTTACACCCCAAAACAACAAAAAAAGAACTAGAGATGGTATAAATACAGTTCTAAAAAACATCTGCTAATCTATTTATTTACAGAAAATGATATTTTTACCTTTTTCCGCAAGAATCGTAAACCAAAGAAAAGGACGGCCACAACCACAATAAACCAGACTAAGTACCAAAGCGGAAAAGCGTAAAAAGTAATTTGGTCAGCCGTCAATTCATTTCCTTCACCGTCAATAATATTAAGTTCGGCGCGATAACGACCAAGTAATAATCCGCCGGCGGCCCATTCCGCCTTTAAATCCTGCACGCCGGTCGGCAACACCGCTTGACCGGCTATTGATACTTCGCCGACCTTTTTTCCAAAAATGTTGGTGATGGTAATGTTACCCTTAGGTTCAAAGTGAACCGTGCCGGTGTTTTCAAATTTAATTTTGAAAGGCACCGGACCGGCCTGCACGAACTTCGGACTAGAAAAACCCAACACTTTCCCTTTTTGCAATTGATTGCCGGGAATCGTAACAAAAATCAACATACCTAAACGGGTGCCGACCTGTAATTGACCGGTGTCGTTAATTCTGGTGCCGGTGAAAAAAATGATGCCGAAATGACTGCCCGGCTCGGCGTCTAATGGCGCGCGGATTGTATAAGGGATGGAATGGGAACTCCCTTGGCGAAAAATGGTTTTCGGCGCCAAACCAAACGAAATCCAATCGCGAACAGTGGTATTGCCCTCGGCCCGTCCGACAAAAGAAATATTATCCGTGCCGGCCGTCGGCACAAAATCTTCTACAACGATGTCTAAATTAACATCTTCATCGCTTTCATTGATAAGAGTAATGACGCCGGAAACGATATCGCCGGGTATCATTGTGTGGGATACCTTAACCGGTTGCAAAGTAAAGCCCGTGCCTGCTAGAGCCGGAACACCGATAATCAATGATAGAAAAACCGCCAGCCCGGCTAGTCGGATTTTTACTTGATTAGACACACTACTAATATACTCTAAAAAAGAGAAAAATGCACCGCGTTAATTAGCAGTAACGGTGAAAGTAATTATTCCGGTGTAAGTCCCTGTCGTTTGAGTATTAGCCACATCCACATAAAACTGCACCGTATTCAAGGCCGCCGAACCGCCGGAAGTGACATTGGTATTGCCAATCTTGCTGACATTAGTGGAACTGGCCAGACCGGCCCAGCGCGCGTTGGTGAATTTGGTATCATCGGCGCCCCACCA
>JBBUAW010000005.1:0-3887 GCA_038058475.1 Patescibacteria group bacterium
TGCCTCTTTTAAATCCTTGCCCTCGGTTACCAAACCGGGCAGAGACGGTACTGTAACGGTATAACCGTTATTTTCATTTCTTTCAAATACTGCTGTGTATTGATAAATCTCTTGTCGTGTTTTTTTTCATAACCATAGCCTACCATCCCTCACCCCGATTTGCACATCGTTACACATCCAATGTCGCTAGTTTGGCGTGGGTCTGGATGAAAATTTTGCGCGGTTCTACTTCGTCGCCCATCAGGATGGTGAAGATTTTATTCGCTTCTTCGGCGGTCGCCACGTTAACCTGTTTTAAAATCCGGCGCGCCGGGTCCATCGTCGTCTCCCATAATTCTTCCGGGTTCATCTCACCGAGGCCTTTGTACCGTTGAACATTGGCCTCGCCGGAGATTCGTTTCAGCACTTTGGTTTTTTCTTCGTCCGAGTAGGCATAGTGAATTTCTTTGCCTTTTTTAATTTTATAAAGCGGCGGCTGGGCAATATATAAATAACCGCCGTCAATCAACGACGGAAAGTAACGATAAAAAAGGGTTAAAAGAAGCGTGCGGATGTGAGCGCCGTCAACATCGGCATCGGTGGCGATGATAATTTTATGATAACGCAATTTTTCCAGATTAAAAGTGTCGCTGATGGAAGTGCCGAGCGCGATGACCAACGATTTGATTTCCTTGAACGCCAGAATTTTATCCAGACGGGTTTTTTCCACATTTAGAATCTTGCCCTTGAGCGGCAAAATCGCCTGCGTCCGACGGTCGCGCCCTTGCTTGGACGAACCGCCAGCCGAATCCCCTTCTACGATAAAAAGTTCGGCCTCGGCCGCTTCGCGGGTTTGGCAATCGGCCAATTTGCCGGGGAGCGTCAATCCTTCCAGCGCCCCCTTGCGCAAGACGCTGTCCTTGGCCGCCTTCGCCGCCTTGCGCGCTTCCAAGGCGAGCACCACTTTATTGATGATCGCCCGCGCGTCATCCGGTCTTTCTTCCAAATAAGCCGCCAAGCTTTCGCCAAAAATTGTCTCTACCGCGCCACGCACTTCCACATTGCCAAGCTTGGCTTTGGTCTGACCTTCAAATTGGGGATTTTTCAATTTAACCGAGATGACCGCCAAAATTCCCTCGCGCACATCGTCGCCGGTCAAATTACCGTCGCTGTCTTTGAGCAGATTATTTTTCCGCGCGTAATCATTCAAGGTGCGCGTCAGGGCGGTGCGGAAGCCGGTCAGGTGCATGCCGCCTTCCGGCGTCGCAGTGTTGTTAGCGAAGCTGGTTTCGCTCGGGGCGATGTCATCCAGATATTGGAAAGCGATTTCTACTTGCACGCCATTGGTATTTTTGTCCAAATAGAAGACGGTTTTGTGAAGCGGCTTTTCTTTCTGGGCGTAAAAACTGATGTATGATCGGAGGCCACCTTCAAAATAAAAGGTTTGCGCCGGTAAATTTAATCCCGACTCGGTGAGATAAAAAACTTCCTCGCTATTAAGTTTCTTATTATCAACCTGACGGGCATCAATCGCTCGCACTCTCACTCCCTTAACCAGATAAGCCTGGCCGCGCAAGTGGTTGATGATTCGTTCCCAGTTGTAAACCAGATCAGAAAAAACGGTTGGGTCGGGTTTAAACAAAACTATCGTGCCGTGCAATTTTGAAGTTTCCAGCTTCTTAACCGCCGCTTGTTTTTTCCCGCGAGCGTATTCTTGAAAATATTTTCCACCGTCGCGATGAACGTAAACCTTCAGCCATTCCGACAGCGCGTTGACGACCGAGGCCCCAACGCCATGCAAGCCGCCGGCGATCTGATAACCTTCGCCCTCAAACTTGCCGCCGGCGTGCAGGGTCGTCATCACCGTCTCCAGCGCCGAGACTTTAGTTTTAGAATGAATCGCAATCGGAATGCCGGCGCCATTGTCGGCCACACGGACGATGTCGCCGGGTAAAAGCGCCACTTCTATTTCATCGCAAGAACCATTCATCGCCTCGTCGCGCGCATTATCAAAAATTTCCACCAAGAGATGATGCAGGCCATCCGCGCCGGTTGAGCCAATATACATTCCGGGTCGCTTTTGCACCGGTTCCAACCCTTCCAAAACGAGAATGTCATCGGCGTCGTATTTCCGCTGTTTCTTGGCCTCTTTTGGCATTGTTTAGTTGATGTAATTATAGCACTTTTGGCGGTCATTAACACTTGACACAGAAACTATAATATGCCGGCATCGACACCAATATATAACTCTCCCCTTCATCCCCTCTCTTAAATTAAGAGAGGGGTAGGGGTGAGTTGGTGTTAAGATTAGATGATGAAATTCCCCTTCAACAACAAAATTCTACGAGACCGCCGGCGCGATTTAAGAAAGAACCAAACAAAAGCAGAAGAAAAAATGTGGCAATTGTTGCGCAATAGAAAATTTCGAGGTTTAAGGTTTGTTCGTCAATTTAGCGTCGGCCCATACATTCTTGATTTTTATTGCCCCAGTATCAGATTGGCAATTGAGTTGGACGGAGAAATACATTCTAGAAAAGACTCTCAAATTTATGATAAAGAGCGAACGAAATATTTGGAAGGTTTTAATATTAAAGTCATTCGTTTCAAAAACGAGGAAGTAATTAGGAAAGAATTTGCCCCTCTCTTAGGCTAAGAGAGGGGGCGGGGGTGAGTTAAACTTGGGCTGAGTTAAAAAATCTGCTATATTCTAAACTATGGAAATAATAATTGAGTCGCCGGACGAAAGTCGCCTGCTCGCCGAATTAGCCAAACGTCAGGATGCCGAAAGTCAGCGCCTCCGGCGCTTTCTCGCCTTGCCGGACCTCTCGCGTCAGCCAAACAATCCGCTTTACGCCCTAGTTCAGCAAGTCAGATTGATGCCTGAATTTAAAGATTTTGATCTGATTCAGATTCCGGAAATCGTGCCGGCGAAGATTAGTTTTGATTTATTTAATTTCGCTCCCGATCATCCGGCGCGGGGCCGATCCGATACTTATTATCTTGACGAAGAAAATATTTTACGCACCCACGACACGGTGATGTGGTATTACTATCTCCAGCGACCAGAAGTTAAAGAAAAAATTGCGGTGGGTGAACCGCTCGGCGTACTTTGTTACGGCAAGGTTTATCGCAAGGATGAAATTGACCGCCGACATATGAATGTTTTCCATCAGATGGGCGGACTTTATTTGGTTCCCGACCGGCAACAAACTTTGGCCTTCGCCGATTTAAAAAATATCTTGATGGACATCACCAAGAATTTATTCGGCGCAAAAGTTAATCTGCGATTCAATCCCGACACTTTCCCTTACACCGATCCGAGTCTGGAAGTGGAGGTGGAAAAAAACGGCCAATGGATAGAAATTTTAGGCGGCGGCCTGCCGCGGCCGGAAGTTTTGGCCAACTTCGGCGTCCAAGGATATAACGGTTGGGCCTTCGGTTTCGGTCTGGAACGGCTGGCGATTTTGAGCCTGGATCTGCCCGATATCCGACTTCTCTGGTCGGACGATCCGCGGGTGAAAAAACAATTAAAACTGGGGCAAAAATACCAGGCAGTTTCCAAATATCCGTCCATTATTCGCGACATTTCTTTTGTCGTTCCGAAGACTTTCGTTCCGAATAATTACTTTGACTTGATTCGCGATCTCGGCGGCGACTTAGTGGAAGAAGTGGCGTTGATAGATAAATATGGGGATGAGGTCAAATGGGGCGCCGGTCAAACCAGCTACACCTACCGGATTATTTATCGTTCGCTTGATCGCACGTTGACCAACAAAGAAATTGAATCGCTTCAGCAAAAAATTGAAACGGAAACCCGCCGGCAATTCAACGCCGAGATCAGATAGTTAATCGAAGCCGCCCCCGAGACTTGAACTCGGAACCTACGGTTTACAAAACCGTTGCTCTAC
>JBBUAW010000006.1:0-22954 GCA_038058475.1 Patescibacteria group bacterium
AGTTTCCATCGTCACTCCCAACTTTCTCATTGCCGCCGCCACGCGATTGGGGGTAACGCCTTTTTGGACATAGGTGTCCCAGAAGCCGGGGGCGGGTTCCACCCACCGCGACTCGTCAAAACCGTAGCCGAGAAGGTCGTAGACTTGCTGCCAGACCGCGCGGGTGAGGATTAAAGGTATTGTTTTAATCTCTACTATTCCCTGCAAAACATCGGCCACCCATTCCGGGTCTCGTTTGCCATCCAAAATCAACTTGACGATACTGCCCCATAATTTGAACAATCGCTCGTAAACATTGCCACTGCTCATGGCTTTCTCCTGAAAAAGAACAACTTTGTCTGTTACTCACAGACGGTTCAAAACTTAACGCTTTTTTATATTTAGCATAGGCACCATTAAAAGTCAAGTGAAATGATAATTTATTTATGATAACATTTTAAAAAATGAAAACTTGTTTTGTCTGTCATAAAAGCAGTCTGGTCGGCGGCGGTTATTCCAACCGCATCCGCGCCACGAAATTCAACCCCACTGGGCGGGTCCGACGACAACCGAATTTACAGTGGGCCAGATTAAACGGCGGTGGTCGCGTCAAAATTTGCACCCGTTGTCTCAAGTCGGGCCGGCATTTGGCCGCCGGTTCTAAAACAAAATAAAGCCCCGCGATTCTCATTGAATAACAAGTAGCGGGGCTGGTTTGGTTTGCCGTCCAAACTCTAGTCGGAAATGATAGCGAGCAACTCCTCCGGCTCGTCAACGCAAACCTGGGCGCCGGCGGCCGTGAGTACCGGTATCATAAAATCGTGGCCACCGGTGAAGCCAATGGGAATGACGCCGGCGGCGCAACCGTCGCGCATATCCGATTGGAAATCGCCGATGAAGTGGGTTCGTTCCGGTGTGGCGGTGAGTCGCCGACAAACGAGATTGAGCACTTCAGTTTTATCTGCAGCGCCGGTGTAGACGGCGTCAAAGAGCCCGCGTAAACACAATTGATCGAGGCGGCGATTGACATACACCGACTGGCCGCCACTGACGATGGCCGTCCGAAAACCGCGGCGGCGCAATTCGGCAACCATCGGTCTCATTCCCAAATACTCCCCGTCGAGTGCCTCGTAGAGCGGCATAATGTCCCAAAATTGTGTGCTCAATTCCGCTGACCAATTGATTCCGTAACGATGATAAAAACCATCGGGCGGCAAAGAAACCGTTTGGAGAAAAGTCTGAAAATCTGGCAGGTTGCCGGCCAAAACACCGGCCTCTTCCAATATGTCTATGACTGTCAGATAGACTGAAGAGACGCTATCTACAACAACCCCATCAAAATCGAACAGCACCAGTCGGTTACTTGGCTTCATTTATTCTCCCTCGCTTTCCGATTGAAATTCAACAAAAAAATTAAAGATCAAACGCCGCTGATAGTTTAGCACGGACATTGATTTAATGTCGCGCCGTCGGTTTGGAAGATGATTGAGCCGAATTCGTCGGTGCGCAAAATTTTGGCGTTGATTTTTTGGAGCGCCGCCAGCACCGATTCGTGCGGGTGACCGTAACGATTATTTTTCCCCGCCGAGATGACGGCGTATTCGGGCGCGACAGCGGCTAAAAATTCAGCGGCGCTGGAAGTTTTTGAACCGTGATGGCCGACTTTCAAAACATCAGCCGATAAACTTCGGTTAGCCAAATTAACCAGATATTTCTCAATCTTGACTGGCGAATCGCCGGTCAATAAAAACTCGCGATTACCGTAAGTCAGACGCGCGACAATGGAGGCGGTGTTGGTTTCCCAACCGGTCGGATCGCGATCGGGAAATAAAACCTCCAAGACCGCGCCGGCGCCGAGAAAAATCCTTGTGCCGCGCCGCGCGGCGATTATTTCCGCTTCTTCCGCCGTCGCGGCTTGCCGAAAAGCTCGGTCAACGGCGGTCTCGGCCGCGAGACCCGTATCCAAAATAAAGCCGACGGCGTAACGTTTCAGCACCTCCGGAAAACCGCCAATGTGATCAGCATCGGGATGAGTGGCAACGATCAGATCAATTGACCGATCGTAAAAAGGCATCAGCGGCCCGAGCGCGCGCAGAACTTGCCGGCCGCGGCCGGCATCCACCAATACTTGATTGCCGCCCGGGGCCTCAATAAAAATCGCGTCGCCCTGTCCGACATCCAAAAAAGCCACGGTTAAAACCGCGCGCTCGGCGCGGACAATAATTAACCAAACGAAGATGTTGGCGGCCAATAAAAATATAAAAAAGAAGAAGGACCAATGTTTGCGAAAAAACGTCAGCCGCCTAATCATTGATCGGCTCGCCGACAAACACTTTTTCCAATTGGCCAGTCCGACGCAAATCCGCCGCCGCGCCAGTCAAGACAATCTTTCCCCGTTCCAGCACGTACGCGCGATGAGCGATATCTAAAATGGATTTAATATTGTGTTCCACTACCATAATCGCCGTTCGGCGCCGTTCGTTAATTTCTCTGATCAGAGCAAAAACTTCTTTGACGACGAGTGGCGCGAGACCAAGCGACGGCTCGTCCAGCAATAAAACTTTCGGGTCGGCCATCAGTCCGCGCGCAACGGTGAGCATTTGTTGCTGTCCACCCGAAAGAGTCCCGCCCGGTTGGTTGAGTTTTGGCTTCAGTGACGGGAAAAGATTGAGAATTTCCTTAATCCGACTTTCAATCAAATGTTTATCGCGGATGATGAGGCCGCCTAATTCAAGATTTTCCCGCACCGACAAACGACCGAAGACGCGCCGCCCCTGAGGCACAAAAGCGATTCCCCGCTCAACCATCGCGCGTGGTTCCGGCTCAATGGTCTCGCCGTGCCAGCGCACTTCGCCTGCCGTCATCGGCACGAGACCGAAGATCGCTTTGAGCACCGTTGATTTCCCCGCGCCGTTCGGCCCCATGAGCGCCACGAGTTCCCCTTCATCAATTTGCACCGAAACCCCATCAAGCGCTCTGACACCGCCGAAACTTACCCGAGCGTCATTCAGTTGAAGAAGAGATTCGGCGGGCATTAAAACTAGAAAGTGACTAGCGCCGGTTTACCGTTTTTAATTATCCAAATACTTGGGTCAGACCGAAAATTACCATTTTCATTTTGCTCAAGCCGACCGGCTTTCCCATCATAATTTTTTAGACTTTTCAGATACGCGCTCGCACTTCCCCCGCTCTTCAATCCTTGCGATAACATCATAAATGAATCGTATGCATATGGAGCCGCGAGAGTGTTGAAACGCGTGCCAGGATACGCCGAACTAAAGCGTTCAACAAAACTTCTATCCGTCAGCCCGGCATCAACATACCACCTGCCTTCAAAAATACTTGGATCCGCTACAATAGCAAAAGCACCGCCACCGGTACTCACTTGAGCAACATTTTGGGTGATTAATTCGGCGCCTAAAATATCCATAGCCGGAGGAAATGCGCGCAGAAAAATTATTTCCGGTGCCGCTTGTTTGGTTTTAGCGATTATAGTTTTGAAATCTCTAAGATCGCCGGCGAAACGTTCTTCATGAACGATCTGTAACCCCGCATTTTCCGCCTGTTTCTTCACCTGATCAGCCGCCGCATTAACCCCTGGATGATTTTGAGTTAGGATGGCAATTTTTTTTAGCCCACGTCTAACCGTCTCCCCTACCCAAGCCCGAGCTTCATCCTCACCTAAAATAGAATTGGTGAAGTTGAACTGACTATCGGCAATAGTCACATCTGTGCAGGCAACGCAAATCTGCACGATGCCGGCGTTAGCTACTAATGGTTTGATTGCTTGAGCAGTGCCAGAAGTTCCACTAATGATTGCTTGCACCTTATCAATCTCAATTAATTTTTGCGCCGCACTTGCTGATTTTGTCGGATTAGTGCCATCGTCTTCAATTATTAATTTGTATTGTGTCCGCGCGGCGCCCAGATCAATCATCGCAAGTTCAATACCGCCAACTACAGAATTTCCAAATATGGCTCCCGGCCCCGTGAGTGGCGCGATCACCCCGATCTTGATCGGCTCATTAGTGGTTGCGGGTTGATTATCGCCACCCAAACTCGCGAGGCCCCAGATGATTAAAATAATAACGACGATTCCGACAATGATTTTGATTGTTTTGGTCATGATTGTTTATTATTTCATTGATAATTTCTCCTGGCAAAAGTTTCTCAAACTAATCGTCCCCGGTCAATCGGTGAAAGAGAACTCGAACGTTCTTTAATTTTCAAGAATCCGGAGACAAAATTTCTAAAATCCTCCGCCAAGACGCTGACCGCCAAATATAGGCGGGTTAAAAGATGGTCATTACGGGAAAAAAGTTTGACCCCCTGATTAAGAACGGAGAAAAATACTGTCGCGGCGGCGCGGTTCAAGACGACCAAATCGGTTTCGCGCTTGGTGATTTTTTCCACCGCCGACCAGATTTCCGATTCACCGGGATATTCGCTCTTGGACTCATACTCCAACGCCGGAGTCTTGGGAATAAAATAAACTCCAATATCCACATCGGAGTCCAGATGAGTGGTGCCTTTAATCACCGAACCGAACAAGTAGGCAAAGGCAACATCCTCTCGCCCTTTGAAATAATCGGTTAATTTAGCCCTCAATTCATTAATGTCTTGAGTCATCATTCCCCCAAGTATGCCTCAACGACCGCGCGCGAGGCAAGCACGCGCGCCGGCTCGCCCTCGGCCAGAAGTTGTCCCGCGTCCATCACCATCACGCGATCGGAGAGCTCGCGGATCAAATTCATATTATGCTCAACCAGCACCACTGTCTTACCGGCCACCCGCAAATCCTTGAGGACATCAGCCACCAGCTTTACCATCTTGGGAAAGAGGCCAGCAAAGGGTTCATCAAATAAATAGATATCCGCCGCCATCGCCCGGGCGCGGGCGATTTCCAGAAGTTTGCGCTGACCGTAGGAAAGCTGGTTCGCCAACTTATCGCGCTTGTCCAATAGATCAACCGCGCGAAGCAATTCTTCTGCGGCGGCGCGGTGAAAAGTTTGATGGCGTTCAAAGAGCGCCGGCCAGACCGCGCGCTCGGTGAGCGCGATCAAAAGATTATCAATCACCGGCAGTTGTTCAAACAAACGGACTTCTTGAAAGGTGCGGGTGATCTTATAGTCGGTCACTTCATAGGGCTTGAGCCGGAATAATTTCGTCCCCTCGCCGACGCAAACCGCGCCGGCATCCCAGGGGATGAGACCGGTGAGAAGATTGATGAGGGTGGATTTGCCCGAACCGTTCGGCCCGATAAGTCCGGTGATCTCGCCGGCGCGGAATTCAACTGATAAACTCTTGACCGCCGCCACGCCGTCAAAATGTTTGGTTAAATTTTTCGTCGCGAGGGCGGGCATTTTTCCTAAAGACCAACGAGCTGATTATTCACAATCTGTTTTAGTCCAGGCTTCGTTCCCACCATGTCGCCGTTGTTATTAAACCCATAAGTTCCGAGTAACCCCTCAAAATCTTTGAGGTTATGCAAGTAATCCTTCAGTGC
This sequence comes from Patescibacteria group bacterium, assembly GCA_038058475.1. Taxonomy (GTDB): domain Bacteria; phylum Patescibacteriota; class Minisyncoccia; order Phycocordibacterales; family JACOZG01; genus JACOZG01. Next base: position 5,486 of record JBBUAW010000006.1, read on the forward strand.
TGTTGGATCATCGCCAACCGCCTCGATTGCCTGTTTTAGAATGTAAATTGCATCATATTGAGCGGCAACGGCAAATTCCAAGTTGGGTTTTACCCCATGGAGTCCACGGTAAGTTTCAAAAAGTTTTACTTTGAGCGAACTGTCTGCCACCTCCGGATCTGAAGCGAAAATCATGCCTTGAGCATACGACGATTGAATTACGTCATTGCTGGTGCCAAAAAAATTGCCAAGAAGTTGACCGGTGAATTTTTGTTGGGCGAGTTGTTGCAATATCGCCAGACCGGAAATTGGGGAATTTGGATTGACGAGTACGGCTTCTGGTTTATGACTGAGAATTTTTGCTACTTGCGTGCGAACATCCACAGAATCCGGAGGGAAGCCTTCCTCGAAAATTGCGCTGGTAAAATACTTTTTGAAGGCTTTAAGAACGCCCGTAGTGTAATCTGTTGTTTCAGTAATCACTCCGATTGTTTTGTATTTAGATTGGGCAACCTGGGCCAATAATTTACTTGTGTCATCGTCAGAATAGGAATTACGGAAGGCGTAGGTACCAACTCCCGAGAAAGCGGGGGTGGTTGGCCAGACGGCAAATTCTAAAACTTTATTGGTTTCGGCAATGGGAGCAACTGCCAGAGACTCGGAGGAACATACAGGCATCACGATTTTGATCTTTTCGATATTGATTAATTTTTGGGCCGCGGTAGCTGCTTCTTTCCCGTCGCATTTTCCATCTTCGTAAACAAACTCTAGGTCTCTACCATTTACACCGCCATTATTGTTTATCTCCTCTACCGCTATCTCAATGGTATTTTTTTGCTCTTCACCCATATCGGCCAGAGGGCCAGTAAGAGGGCCGATGAAACCAATTCTAATCGGCTCCCCGCCGCTCGCCGGGATGTTTGATTGCCGACTTACCCACCACCCGCCGCCGATGATTATTAAAACAACGACCACCCAGATTAATTTTTTCATAGTTTAGTTAAATAAACTTTTCACTAATTAACTTAATATACTCAATATAATCTCCAATTTCACTCCTGATGTCGTCCACCATTTTTTTAATATCTACTTTGCCGTACTTATGAACAATCAAATTGCGCAATCCAACCGAAGGAGAGATTTTGAGCGCGAATTCCATTGGGAAAATTTTATTCTCGGCCAAAACAGTGAAGGTGCCCTGATAATCGTTGGGAACCGAGAGATTGTTTTGATTTATGATATGAGTATTGATATCAATGGCAGTGTCAACGATTAACTGAAATAATCTTTCCACTGTATGAAGAACTAAATAATCGTCAATAATCTCTCGCGCCTCTTTTTTTAATAAAGGCAACAACTGGTCAAGACTATTCTTAATTTCATTAATTTTACTTTTAATCAAAAGGGGGTCAGGCATGGCGTTTAATAAAAGATAAAATTGAACTGGTTTGCATCTTAAATAATGGTTCGGCTTCCATGTACAACTTGAGACCGTAAATTTTAAGGCGATCGAAATCTCCCGATTCTTTCTCATAGAGTAACACTCCTTCTTCGGCGATATTTTTCAATAGCAATGGCGAAACATTCTTCAAATCGGTTAATTCAATGTTTCCATAACCGGTGGCGACCATTAGTTTTTCTTGGAGCACGGCAATTTCCATCAAACCGAGCCGGCGCGCGGTGATAAAACCAATATCAATATCGCTTCGGGGATGAGTTCGGCCGGTCGCCTGCGAACCAAACAGCACACCCAAAACCAAGCCATTTGAAGCGGCTAATTCAGTAAATTTTTGACTCAATAATTTTTGGTCAATCACGAGTTGACTGTAGCATATTCAACCTATAATTTATACTCCCCCACCAAGCCCTGCGGCCGATACAGCATCAGGATAACTAGAATCAACCCATACATCACTTGGCGCATCTGCGCCGCGATGTCGGAGGGGAAGCCGACAAATCGGAGCGCTTCCGGCAACAGAATCAAGAAGACGGCGCCGAGCACCGACCCCTTGAGATTGGCTAGACCGCCCAAAATGATAATCGCCAAAATGAAAATAGATTCAAAAAGGGCAAAACTTGAAGGATCAATGAAGGTGATGTAAGAGGCGAAGAGCGCGCCAGCCAGCGCCGCCAGAGCGGCGCTGACGACAAAAATCATCAGCTTATAATGCAACGTGCGATAACCGAAAATTTGGAGCGCCAGTTCGTCTTCGCGAATCGCTTTCAGCACCCGACCGAAGGAAGAAGTCGTCAACCAGCGAGCCAGAAGAAAAGCGAGGAGCGCCAGAACCAAAGTCAAAAGCAGAAAAGAAAAATTATCGGAAAAATTCAGGCCGAACAAATCGGGCCGCGCAATGCCCGGGATGCCGAGCGGCCCACGCGTGACCGATTGCCAGTTCAAGAAGACGCTATAGATAATGATATTGAAACCGAATGAGCCGAGGGCATAATAATCGCCGCGGAAGCGCGATAGGACAAAACCAATCAGAAGACTGATGAGAGCGGTCAGCAGGATTCCCCCGAGCGCGGCCAGAAAAAAATTGACGCCAAAATTAACGAGTAATAAGGCAGTGACATAAGCTCCCAGACCGTAGAAAGCGGCTTGCGTTACCGATAACAGGCCGGTAAAACCGACCACTAAATTTAAGCTGACGCCCAAAATGACGTAGATGTCGACGAGAATGGCGAGATGAATCAGATATTCCATTTTTACTGTCTAATCAACCCTCTGGGCCTGAATAATAAAAAAATGATGAGTAAACCGAACGCGATCGCGTCTTTCCATTCGCCGGAAATTTTCCAAATGCCGAAATTTTCCACGAAACCGAGGAGGAAGGCGCCGAGGACGCCGCCGTAGACATTGCCGATGCCGCCGACGATCGAGGCGATCACGCCCTTAAGGAGGAGTGAGAGCCCCATCGTCGGCTCAATACCGGTGTCAAAGCCGACGAGAATGCCAGCGAGGCCCGCGAGGGCCGAGCCGATAAAGAAAACGCCGCCGATAATACGCGCAGTATTCAGACCGACCACCCGCGCCACTTCTTCATCGTCGGCCACCGCCTTGATCGCCTTGCCAAAAAACGTTTTTTTGAATCCGAGCGCGAGCAGTCCCATGATGGCGAGACCGCTCGCGAGGATGATGAGTTGGACGGGCGTGATTACCGCCGAGCCAACTTCCAACACGCGGCCGGCGGCGGCCGAGTTCGCGAGTGTCTGGAATTGACTGGTAAAGAAGATGGCGATGAGCGCCTGGAGCAGGGTGAAGATGCCGAGCGACGCGACCAGGAGCACCATGTTCGAGGCCCGGCGCGCGCGAAGTTTTTTATACACCAGCTCGTTGGCGAGCCAGCCGATGGCGCCGGCGATCAAAACACCGAGAATGACGCTGAGGGCCAGCGGCCAATCAAGTTTTTTGTAAAACAGAAAGACGGCGTAACCGCCGACGGCCGTGAGGGCGCCGTAGCCGAGATCAAAAAACTTGACGGTGCCGTAGATGAGATTGAAGCCGAGCGCGAGGAGCGCGTAAATTGCTCCGGCAATGACGCTATTCGCCACCAATTGCGGCAGGATGTCCATGTTTATTTATCCTGATCAGTTTAACAGACTACCAAACTTTATAAAGGGTTACCCAAAAAATTAACCTCTTATAAAGTTAGCGCGCGGGCGGACAGTTATTCAAAACATCTATTTTATTTCAACTATCTCGCCGTCCTTTATGATTTTTATCACAAAACCACCTATTCGGTCGCCATTAGAATCGATGGTGACCTTACCGGAAGCCCCCTCCCAATCCTTAACTGTTCTAACCCAAGACGCAATCTTTTGTGGATCATTCCCAAATTGCGTCAATCCATCTTTGGTCAAGTAGATTGAGTCATATATGGCCTGCCCGTATGATTTATAAACCAACTCCTTGCCATATTTTATTTGATAATTAGCGTTGAGATCTTGGAATTTGGTGTTGGACTGATCAAGAAATTGTTCAGCCACTAATGCCCCCTCCAAGATTTGCTTAAACATTTTCACCAGGGGTGGATTGCCTCCGACAGCGTCATTAGCCATAACTGGGACAGTCCATTTTAAATCACTGAAATTTTTTATCAGGCGCTCGGCCGTGCTCGGTGATTGAGGTATGAAGAGAATGGCATCTGGCTTGGTTGACTTGGCTTTTGTGAGAATAGAGCGAAAATCAGTAGTGTTGGCCGGATATTCTTCTTTAGTAATTGTACCGACCGTAACCGGATAGTTGTTTTCAAATGCCCGGAAAATACCCAGAGCGTAATCGGAGGATTCTTGAATTACGGCGATATTCTTCCAGCCTTTGGCAATAGCCATTTCAGCTAGAGCTCGTCCTTGACCGGCGTCACTCGGAATAGTTCTGGTAAATAACGGACTTTTACCGGAAAGATCTGGACTTGTGGCTGAACCGGAAAAAACAAAGACTCCGGCTCTATCAGTGACTGGCAACATCGCCAACACACCACCGCTACATTCATAACCAAAAATAATTTTTACTTTATCACTGGAAATAAGTTTTTGAGCGGCACTGACTGACGGGGCACCAGAACATTTTCCGTCCTCATAAACGACTTCGATTGGTTGTCCGTTGATTCCACCAGCTTGATTTATCTCTTCAATTGCCAATTCTGTGACATTTTTCACAAATTCTCCAAGAGCGGCCGCATCTCCGGTAAGTGGAGTAATCAGTCCAATCTTAATCGGCTCGGTGGTGACCGGCGGCGCGGGGTTTTCGGTTTTTTGACTGTACGACCAAACGATTCCAATAACGGCGACGATCACGATAATCCAAATTATTTTTTTCATAGATTGATTTTGAATGCTAAACTGATCATCTCTATAATTACAAAAAGTTACCCATTTAGCAAATGTGAAGCTCAATATATATATTGACGGCAATAATCTGTATCGGGCCGCTAAAAGCCTAGGATTTACGATAGATTACAAAAAATTCCGCGGATGGCTTCGTCAAAAATACAATCCCGACAATATCTATTTGTTTATCGGTCTTGTTCCGGAAAGAGCCAGGTTTTATGAACACTTGCAAGAGTGCGGTTTTATTTTGATTTTCAAGCAAACGGTTACTGTCGGTGGAAACATTAAGGGCAATTGCGATGCAGAATTGGTGCTTAAAATGGTTTCTGATTTTTACGAGAAGAATTATGTTTCCTGCATCTTAATCAGCGGCGACGGAGATTTTGGTTGTCTGGTGGAATTTCTCAAGGCGAATAAGGTTTTAGCTCAATTGGTCGCCCCGGATAAAAATAAATGCTCATTCTTGTTGAGGAATAAAAATGTAGAAATCACTTTCCTCAACGATCACTATCATAAGTTTTCAAATGGAGACTAGAAAGAAAAAGCCCCCGGCGCAGACGTATCCGCGCAAGGGTCTTTCCCATAGTGATGCCACTATGGTATCACAATCGGCTATGGCACCGCAACCGGTTGCGGGGTCAAGTGGCCGACACTAGCAATGGTTACCTTGATAGGGGGCTATGCCCACCTAATCTTAGCTAATCTTCCAGCCGCAAAAACTGGCCGTCTTTGATCACTTCAATCGCCACGGGCGTAATTTGCGCAGCGTGGTCAACGTTGAAACTGAATTTCCCATTTGGAGTTTCAAACTCAGTCGTTTCAACTGTGAATAACATAGCGCGGAAGAACAAGAGGACAAACGATTTTGCTTTCAGATAAAAATGAAAGCGGAGGGAGAACCGGCGATAATATTGTTGACGATCAACTGCGGCCGGATGCCCATAGATGGACTATCCCCTAACAAGAAAATTAATTTAGGTCGACACTTTTACCATCTGTAATCCGACTAACTTTGTAGGCGGCAGAAGTTAAATCTCCGTTAACATCAAAATTAATCTGCCCGGATACTCCAATATAATTTGTAGCGCGAATGGCATCGGCTAATTTATCCGGATCTAATCCAACTTCGTTTGCACTTTTAGTTAATATTTTTACAGCATCATAAGCTTGCGGGGCGCAAAGTGGCATTTGATCTACTTTTGTTTTGGCTGTTAGTTTAGTTAGGAATTCACCGCCGGACGGAGTAATTGTTTGAGTAAAAAGAATATCAGCCTTACCGCTAGCTTCTTTTTTCAATTTAGGGTCACTGAATGTGTCTCCTGCCAAGATCCTGGTTTTGATTCCAAGTTGATTCATCTGATTTATCAAAGCAATTCCCCCTTCAACATAAACTGGAGCGTAAAGATAATCTGCTTGAATGTTTTTCAATTTGGTTAACTGAGTGCGGTAATCACGCGCCTCTTGGAGAGTCCCTTCATCTAAAACAATCGTCCCACCAAGTTCGGCAAACCTCGCGGCAAAGACATCTCTCAATCCTGTGCCCCAATCGCTGATATGGTAGATAATGGCTACCTTTTTTACCCCAAGTTTATTATAAGCATATTCGGCGGCAAAACGACCCTGATAAGAATCTGATGGATAAGTGCGGAAAAAGTATTTACCCGTCTGACTCAAAGTTGGGGCAGAAGAACAATAAGAAATAACGATTTTCTTTTGTTGCATTGCTCCAGAAGCAAAGGCAGATGTTTCGCTTGAACAAAGACCACCAATTATTGCATTAACCTTGTTCGCATTTATCAATTTAGCTGCCGCGCTACTAGCAGGCTGCGGACTACATTGCCCGTCTTCATAAACTACCTGAATGGGTTGTCCGCTAACTCCTCCTTGAGTGTTAACTTCTTCTACAGCCAACTCAACCGCTGCACGGGAAATAGTTCCTAAAGAGGAGACATCTCCCGTCAATGGTCCAATGAAACCAATCTTAATCGGCTCGGTGGCGGTGGGCGGCGTGACGGGCGATTTCAGCCAAGAAGCCAGACCCCAGACGATCAAGACGATGACGATAATACTCAAAATTACTTTGACGATTGAATTCATATTTGTTTAAAAATTAACTTTGATAATTTTGATAATGAAGACCAAAACCAATTTTAGTATATATGGGGGGTTAGAAAAGTCCAGAGAAGAATTTGGCGATGACGAGGATGTAGTCGGCCAAGAACCAAGCCGACCAGGCCAGCGGCGGCAGGAGGGGGCCGGCCAGCATGGTCAGAAATCCGAAAAACATCGCCGCCGGCACCAGCGGCAGGACCAGCAGATTGGCCGGCAGAGCGAGCAGCGGCAAGGTCGCGCCATGATAAAGAAACCACGGCAGAACGGCCACTTGGGCGGCGAGAGTGATCGCGACCAGATCGCGCAAGCCGAGTTTGGCGGTGATAAATTTAAGACGCGCGGCCAGCGGCGGCGCCAGATAAATAAGTCCGGCGGTAGCGAGAAAAGACAGCTGAAATCCCGGATCAAAAACCAGCACTTTCGGATTAACGAGAAGCATCAGAAAACCGGCCGCGCCGAGCGCCCAGCCGGCGAGATAACGCCGGCCGGTTGCTTGAGCCAAAAGCGCAATTAAAGCCATCAGACAGGCGCGAATTGTTGCCGGACCGGCGCCGACCATTAGGGTAAATAAAACGACCGCGAGCGCGGCGACGAGTAATCTTATCCGTTTAGACAAAAAACCGAGACCGGCCAAAATCGCCGCCGCGACAATTGATAAGTTATAACCGGAGAGAACGACGAGGTGGAGCAAACCGGCGCGGCGAAATTTTTCGGTCCAATCGGCGCCGAGCGACCGCCGCGCGCCGACGGTCAGGCCGGCGAGTAGCGAAGTTTCCGGCTCCGGCACGGTTGCGGCCAAGCGCGTCAATAAAACTTTTTTCCAGTCAAATAATTTCTCCTGCCACCACCAACCTTGACGGGCGGCGATTAAGTTTATTTTCGGCTCAAACATTTCATAATAAATTTCGGCGGCGGCGAGATAATCGGCGTAGGCGACGATCCGGCCAGTATCTTCCGCCTGAAAATTTTTAATTTTGAGCAAGCGGCCGCTGATTTTCAACCGATCGCCGTAATTAAATTCCGGAAAGGGTGAAGCAAGCAAAAGAATTTTGATTGGCCAATTGTCCGGCTGAAACACAAGCCGGGTGCGTTCGTCCCGTTCTTCCGGCTCGGACACAATTAAACCGGTGAGGGTGGCGGTGGAATCGCGCCAATTCAGCGCGGCGGCAAATTCCGATTGATCTTTGAATTCAAAACGGATGACACCCAAACCGACAAACAGGAAAAACAGCGCGGCCGCGCGCCAAGTTGATGGCGAGGCGTGCCATTTTTCTGTTGATGGAAAAAATGATTGTCCGAGTGCGCCGATGGCGAGCAGAACGAACAGTCCAATTCCCGCCCAACCAAAATTAAAAAAAGACCGGAAAAAAACGCCGGTGGCGAAGCCGAAAGTTATGCACAGTATTGCGCTTCGAGACACGGCTCATATAATATAACCATTATGTCTGATCTACGCGAGGAATACGATGAGCACCAGTGTTGGGGGATGGTGGCCTCCATTGACCTTTACGACTGCCATCCCCAGTTCATCAAGACACCGGAAAAAATTCGCGAACTGATTGACGGTCTGTGCCGAGAAATAAAAATGAAACAATTCGGCGCGCCGCTGATCCAGCGGTTCGCCGAGGGGGCGCTGGAAGGTTATTCGGCGATGCAGTTTATTGAAACCTCGTCCATCACGATGCATTTTGACGAAACAAAAAACCGCGCTTTTGTTGATATTTTTTCCTGCAAATTTTTTGAGCCGGCGGCGGCGGAAAATTTCTGCCAAAAATTTCTGGCGGCAAAAACGGCCAAAACTCGGCATTATTTTCGGGTTTGATTAAAAATAACCCCGCCGGCAATTCGGGCGGGGTTTTGGGGAGCGGCGGATAGCCGAGTGGTTCTTTAATCTCTTTTCATAAACTCAAGAAAATCATTTACCACAAGAGCGGTTGAATAACCAGATGGCTTTGCTTGAGAAGCGGCGATCAAGCAAGCGGCGAGCTGTGGTGTAGTCCGAATTTCCCGCGAACCAATACTAAATTCAACTGCTCTCAATTCGGAAAATGGAAAATTCTTCGTGATTAAACCGCCTGATTTAACAAGAATAGTTGATTCTAGAATCGCGACAGCGGGCGGCGGCAAAGATAAGACGGTTTTGGCCTCCTCGCTCTTCTCGCTGGCCCCGAAAAGATTGAGCACCTCCTCGCGCACGTCCTCCAAGCGAAGGTTGAGATTCATCAGCACTTGCGCCGCGACGCCATCCTGCTCGCGCAACAGGCCCAGCAAAAGATGCTCGGTGCCGATAACCTTGTGCTCCAGGGCTTTCGCCTCTTCAATCGCATACTCAATCACCTTCTTGGCGCGAGGTGTCTTCGGAAGCTTGCCTGGCGTAATTTGTTCTGGTCCGCTTTTGAGTAGTTTCTCGGTCTCGCTTCGAACCTTGCATGGGTCAACCTTAAGATTCTTGAGCACGTCGACCCCCTTCCCCGACCCTTCCTTCACCAGACCGAGCAGGATGTGCTCGGTGCCGATGTACTCGTGGTTGAAGCGCTGGGCTTCCTGATTGGCGAACGCCATCACCTGCCGCGCTCGCTCGGTAAGATTTTCAAACATCTTCAAGTCTCCCAATTAGAGTTGAACCAAAGATCGGCAACCGCCACCTTAGCGGTTTAGTTTCCACCGCTATTACTACTCTTGAAACAAAGTTTTGGCAAGCGACTGGCGCTGATTATCATCCATCGCCTGATTGGCGAGCCGGTCAGCCGTGCGATTTTTTTCGCGCGGAATGTGGACGAATTTTAGATGTGGAAAGTGCGCTACGCGCTGATTCCAGATTTTCATAAACAGCGGTTGGAGATTTTCTTCCTTAATCTGATATTGGCCGTTTAATTGCCGAGCGACCAATTCGCTGTCTAGCCGCACTTCCACCTCGGCGGCTTTGACCGCCGGGCCGCCCTTCAAATGTTTCAGAGTTTTCAGACCGAGAATCACCGCCTCATACTCGGCTTCGTTATTTGTCATCACCCCCAGTTCCTTGTGAGTCCGCTTGAGTTCTTGCCCCGATTCGTCAACGATGACCGCGCCGGCACCGGCCGGGCCCGGATTGCCCCGCGCGCCGCCGTCGGTGTAGATAATAAATTTTGGCACAAGTTGATTAAATCAGATTGCGGCGCGCCAATCAATAATTCGCAGGCGCAGTTCTGGTCTGTTTCTAAAATAAGATTTTTCCAAATTGACGAGAAGGTCAAGACGAATTCCCGCCAGTGGCAAGGACTCGCCTTCAGTTGCCGCCAATGGCGCAAAAAATTGGACGGCTTTAATTTGACCGAGGTCGGGGTGCTTAAAAACCAATTCCAAATGCCGCGCACCGTTGCCGAAATTTCGGCGCGATAATAATTCAAGATCAGACAAGAAAAAAACCGGCTTGGGATTATCCAAACCAAATGGCGCAATTTGATCAAGTAAGGCGTGAGTTTCGTGATTAATTTCTTCAATAGGCAATTGCCAATCATAAAAACACTCGCCCGCCGCCGCGGCGGACTCGTTGTTGGTCACCGGAAATTTCGCTAATTGTCGGTAAGCGGTTTGCAAACAGTCCGCCAGCTCGGGTAGATGTTCATGGCACAGCGAGAAGCCGCCGGCGCCGGCGTGGCCGCCGTAATTTAAAAATAAGCTGCCGGCGGCGGATATCTCGGCCAGTTTCATCAATTCCACGATATTAACCGTGCCGTCGGAACGGCATGAACCTTTAATTTCACCGCGGCCGTTTTCACCCCAAAGAAAAACCGGCCGACAATATTTTTCCGCCAAGCGGCCGGCGGCCAGACCTAAAACGCCGAGTGACCAAACCGAGTTGCCGGACACCAGCACGGTTTCGCCGCTGTCAATCCAATTATCCAAGCGCGGTGAATTGAGAATTTCATCCACTCTGGCGCGCCGTTCTTTATTTTTCAATTCCAAATGCCGCGCCAGACGCGCGGCCTCAACCTCGTCTTCGGCCGTGAGTAAGGCATAGGCCTCGTGGCCGTGCGACATTCGACTGGCCGAATTTAATCTCGGCCCGATGGAAAAACCGATGTCGTCCTCCGTCACAAACTCCGGCGCCAAATTAAGTTCGTCCAGCAAGCGACGCAAACCGAGCCGCCGCGTTTGTCTCAAAACTTTCAAACCGAAATAAACCAGCGCGCGATTTTCGCCGGTCAGGGGTACCATATCGGAGACCGTAGCAATAGCGACGAGATCGAGCAGCCACTTCTCCCAACCACTATTGAACGGCGCGGGAATTTGTTGAACCAATGGTCTGGCCGAGCCGGAGGCGAGGAGATCCGAGGACTTTGGCGAGACAAATTCCCGTACCAACGCCTGCACTAATTTGAACACGACTCCGGCGCCGGCGAGCATCTTATACGGATAAGGATCGCCGGTTCGTTTTGGATTCACAATCGCATACGCGTCCGGCAGAATTTCCGGCACTAAGTGATGATCGGTGATAATTACTTCCAACCCCAAACGATTTGCTTCAACCACCGGCGCGACATCGGTGACACCGCAATCAACAGTGATAATTAATTTGACACCGTCTTGCGCGAGCGCCGCGAGCGCTTGATTATTCAAACCGTAAGATTCTTCGTGGCGATCGGGAATGTAAACGGTAAAATTTGGAAAATTGATCTGTTTGAAAAACGCGGCGAGCACCGCCGCGCCTGGCACGCCGTCGGCATCGTAATCGGCAAAAACGGCGATTCGTTCATCATCTTTAATCGCTTTAATAATTCGTTCCACCGCGCGCTCCATATCCAACATTAGGAACGGGTTATGTAAGTCGCGCTCGTAATCTGGCGTCAAAAAACTATCCACATTCCTCTGTTCCGTCAATCCTCTCTGAATTAATAACTGTCGCAAAAAGGGAGATAAAACATTTAAATTATTTTCCACCGACGCTGGCCGCAATCGCCATTTCTTTTTCATCCGAGCATTTTAACACATAAGTATAGTTAATTTTCTTCCGCTAAGCCGAGTTCATTGACTGTAATTTGTCGCTGGCCGGAAGTGGTGTGAGTTAGAGTGATGGTCCCGACGGCCGCCGGAATGCCGGTACGGTTAAAATTTAAATCACTGACATTGCCATTGGCCGGAAAAGTGGCGGTGAGTTTAAGGACTGACGGCAAGGAAATAATTTGATCAAAAGTTTGCAGGCGGGTAGCGCAACTAGCGCCAGAATAGATGATATACCGGTCCGGCGCGCCGACGTTGGTTTCAAAACAAACGCCATGAGTCACATTATTAAAACCGGCTAGACTTTGCGTCCGTGCCAGCCGAATGTTTTGCGCCAACTGGCTCGCTTCTTCATTCAGTTGAGTGGAAACAGAAAAATTGCCGTAAAGCGGCATCACGACGATGCCGACAACCAAAAAAATCGCCAGCACCAGCAATAATTCAATTAAAGTAAAGCCGGAAGACACCAGCTTATTATACCGTGCGCGGGAGAGGATTTGAACCTCCATGCCCTAACGGGCGCTACCACCTCAAGGTAGTGCGTCTGCCAGTTTCGCCACCCGCGCAATTTTTTACTTACCACTTTTAATATACCACGAAGTTTTCAGTTTAGGTTGATTCGCTTATTTCATCAGTTGCCGCCTCCGTCGGCGCGATGACTGTTGCCAGATCGGTTTGTTTGACTTTCCGCCGGATATCGCGGCGCGATTTGGTGCGCACATAATAAAGTTTCGCGCGCCGCACTTTGGCGGTCCTTAAAATTTCAATCCGTTCAATCAGCGGCGAAAACAAGGGAAAAGTTTTTTCCATTCCGACGCCGCTCGCCACCCGCCGGACGGTAAAAGTCGCGCCGGATTCGCCGCCGTGACGACAGGCGATAATCAGCCCTTCAAAATTTTGCAGGCGAGTTTTTTCGCCTTCCGTAATTTTCTGCCAAACTTGCACCGTCATTCCGGCGCGCAAAGCCAGCGCCCGCCGCGCGGCGATATCAACCGGTGAAATAGCGATTTTAGACCCCAACATATTGACGAAACCGTAGCACAATCACTCCAGCGAAGCAAGTGCGGTGAAAAAATCAAGCGGCAGCGGCGCGATAAAAATTGCCGGCGGCGGCAAAATCAATGGCGGTAATTCCAGACAATAAGAATGGAGAGCGATTCGATTAATTAACGCGGAACGTTCGCCATAAAGTTCATCGCCGAGAAGTGGATGTTGGATTGATTTGAAATGAACGCGCAATTGGTGCGTCCGGCCGGTGTGCGGCTGAGCTTCCAGATAGGTATTATTTTTAAATCTTTTGAGCACTTCATAATCGGTGACGGCGGCCCGGCCCGATTTAAGAATCGTGCGCCGCCGCGGGTCGCGGCGGCTCCGGCCGATCGGCGCGGCAATCGTGCCGCAATCGGTTTTAATTGGACCTTGCACGATCAGGCGATAATTTTTTTTAATTTGCCGGCGCGCAAAAGAGGTTTTGAGCAAAAGATAGGTCGGCTGGTCCTTCGCGACCACCATAATACCGCTGGTATCGCGGTCCAGTCGGTGAACGATGCCTGGCCGGGCAATATTTTCACCGCCGATTAATTTCAGCGGTTCGCCGACAGTCGCAATGGCCGGATAACGCCGCGTCAACCAGTCGGTGACGGTTGGCGCGGCGGTTCGACCATCACTATGCGTCAACCAGCCGGCCGGTTTATCAATCAGCGCCAGTCGGTCATTTTCATAAATCACTTTTGGCTCACTGACCATAACGTCGATGTCTTTGATGATAATCGGCAATAATTGAATCAAATTCGGCGCGGGTGAACGCCGGCCAATAGGTGGGAGTAAAATAAAGTTCGCTATAAACCGATTGCCACGGTAGAAAATTGGAGAGCCGGCGCTCGCCGCCGGTGCGGATGATTAAATTCGGGTCGGGCAGGCCGGCCGTCCACAAACATTGGCTGAATTCTTTTTCCCCAACCGAATCTAATTTTGTTTGATAACGCGCGGCGAAAAGTTTCGTCGCGGCGATGATTTCCGGCCGACCGCCGTAAGAAAAAGCGATTACTAGAGTAAAATTTTTGCCCGCGCGGGTCGCGGCTGTAGCCGCGTCCATTAGTTTTTTCAACCGCGGCGAAAGATGTTCCGATTCGCCAATGAACACGAGGCGGGTTTTTTCTTTAATCAACTCCGCCACTTCCGTCTGTAAAAATTTTTTAAATAAGATCATCAAGGCGGTCACCTCCGTCCGGCTCCGGCGCCAATTTTCGGTGGAAAAAGCGTAGAGAAAAACCGTTTTGATGCCCGCAGCGCGCGCCCATCCCAAAACTTCTTTCATCTTGTTTAAACCTAGCCGGTGGCCCTTAACCGCCGGCCAGCCGTGTTCGCGCGCGAAGCGCCGGTTACCGTCCATAATGATGCCGAGCGTTTGTAATTGATTCATTGATTGAGGCGGGAATAAAAAAATTAATAAATAATTTGAAAATCCTTAGATTCATTCTGCCCGCCGCCGGTCGCCGGCGCACGCCAAACCACTTCCACTTTTTCCACTTTTGACCAGAGCGACCCTTGTTCAAGATAACTGACCAACCGCCGTAAAGATAACTCTTCGCCCCGTGCCACCACGCGCACCGCGCGGTCGGCGGTGTTTTGGACTGTGCCGGCAAGCCCGAGCTGCCGCGCGCGGCGGCAGACAAAATCCCGAAACATCACGCCGGTTACGCGACCGTAAATCAGGCATTCAACCTCTTTCACTTCCGTCATTTTGGCTATCCTAACACAATCACCGATAGGCGGACAGATTTGAAAAAACGCGCAAAATCGGTTATTGTGAATTTAAATTTGCACGCTTAGCTCAGTTGGTTAGAGTATCGCTTTTACACAGCGAGGGTCGGGGGTTCGAATCCCTCAGCGTGCATTTTAATTTGACAGAATTTCTTTGATTATGCTATTATAACGATAGTCAGAAGAGATTTTGATGGATTGTTTTTGATCTTTGGTAATCAAGAAGAAATGGAGGCGCTGAATGTGGAATTTGCCACTTGTCGGGCGATTGATTGAGACTCTCCCTTTATTTATAATTGGCGCAATGGTGGCTGGGAAAAGAAAACTTAGCAAAAAGGAGGCCTTTGTTCAAAGTAAATTTACGGAGAATTTATTCAATGAAAATCACCAGCCGCAGACGGCGAAACCGGTAATTGTAGCCATTATTGGCCTAGTCGGTTCTGGTAAAACCACCGTGGCGCGAGCCTTAGCCCAACTTCTTGACGCGGCTGTTGTCAGCAACGACGGCATTCGAGTGGTATTAAGAAAGGAAGGAGTGGGTTACGACCAGACGTGGGCGATTGCCGAAAATTTGGCAATCAACCTAGCTCAAACGCAAAGAAATGTCGTCATTGATTCTGATTTCGTCGATCCGCGGAAGCGAGCCAGTCTGCGCGAGCGAACGAACAAGGCCGGTGTCCGGCTCGTTTTTGTTCGTGTCGTTTGTGATTTTGATGTGATGATTCAGCGGGTGGTGACGGGTGAACCAGACGAGTTTTTTAACGGCGCTTCGTCATTATTGGAAGCTCCGGACAAGGGACGGTATATAAAGTTAAGGGAATTATTGCGCCGTCTCTCCCTTCATTACCGCTGGGAAAGCTACGATGGTGGCCAATGGGTTATCAAGAAGTTCCCGACGGTTACAGCCACTATTGATACCTCTCTTGGTTTGTGGAAACGAGAAACGACGAAGTGCGCAGAAACACTTCTGAAACCTCTTGAGCTAAAACGGTAATCACCATCATCTTGAATTTACCGTCGAGCGTTCCGCTTCCGTCATTCGCCAATCGGCGAAGGCGGACATCGGAACGCTTTTTTATTTTCTGTTATGATAAGCGATGCCTCCCGTAGTTCAATGGATAGAACAGCGCTCTTCTAAGGCGTTAATGAGGGTTCGATTCCTTCCGGGAGGATTATTGAGATTTTTTTCGTTATTTTAGTTTTAGCGCCGGATCGGCAATCGTTGACGGTTTGGATTTAAGCGCCGCCGCGCGCGCGGTTTTCTGATTTAATTGCTCATTGATCAGACTTAAGGTTTTTAAATCTAAACGGGTCGGTTCAACCAATTCGTCGCGCAATCGTCGTTGGCTGATTAATTCCAAATTGGTTAATTGGCGGTAGAGAAAGTAACCGCCGACAAAAATGCCAAACACCGAAATGAGAAAGGCGGCCATCAACCAGCGCCAGACGCGATGGGGATGAAAGACTGTCTTGATTTCTGGCGACCGCCAAAATTTAATCTTGAACATGTTGGTCGTTAAAACTCAAAAGATTAAAAGTAATTTGTCCCTGCCAGTCGACCCCGCTGTTTAAATCAATTTGTTCAATCGCCAATTGGTAAGGCAGATTTTCAAATCTTTCTATCAAACGATAGATGTCCGGGAAGGCCCCTTGTACCGGCAAGGTCAACTTAAGTTGGTCCGAAGTAATCACCGGTTCGCCGAGTTTGAAGACCACCAGATTCTCATGAGTGATCGTTTCTATCTCTTCAATAAAATCAATCAACGAATCGCGATTGACGAAAATCTTGGCTACGCGCGCGCGGTCGGGCGCGCTCGTTTTCAGCACTTCGCGCCAATTAAGCGTATCGGCGCGGGCGCGCGCTAGGAGATAAGATTCCCGATGGGTTTTGATGGTTGTTTCCGCGTCGGCACGCAAAACGATCGCCAACCAAACAATCATTCCGATCACGGCCAAATTAAGCAACCAAACAATAATTAAGCTAATCCTTTGTTTCATTTTAAAATCAAACTTAAAGTGAAAATAAAATTCTTTTCCTGAATCAAATTTTTGACCGGCGAATCTACTTTGGCCAAAAATGGCAGTTCTTGCAATTCTGCCAGATACCGTAAAAACTCCTGACGTGTCGGCGCCCGACCTTCTAAATTAATTGTCGCCGGCGCCGCGGCCGGCGCCGAATAGCTTATCTTTTGCAGATTAACTTGCCCGCGCGGTTGGATAATTTTGGCGATAATCGTTGAGGGCAAAGGCGTGGCGGCGGGTAGGGTGTTTAGACGTTTTAGTTGTTCGTTGGTGTTTTTGATTTCCGCCGCCAATTTGTCCAGATCATTTTCGGTTAAAGTTTGTTTGGTTGTTTCCAACTTTTGTTTGGCTTCCGCTAAGCGAATCCGCACCAACCAATAAAGCGAGCCGGCCGTAATCAGAATCACCAATAAAAAGGCCAAAAGCAAAAGACCGGCGGTCGCCCAAATTCGGCGGCGATAGTCTTGTTTAACCGAGTATTGGTTTTCCGGTGGTAATAAATTGATCATAGTTTTGGCAATAAATCACGCAAGGCCAAACCGAGCGCCGTGGTATAACAGAGCGCCTGATTGAGATTAAGATCCGGAATGTAATCCTCAAACGACAAAACATTAGTCCAGGGATTGCCGAGTTCCACCGGCCAATCCAAATTCAAATTCAGATAATCAATGAGCCCGGGCAGGGTCGCCTGCCCGCCGCAAATGATAATCCGCTCAATCGGCCGGTCGGGGCGGGCCTGTTCATTGCGCCGGCTTTCCCACCAGAAACAATGTTTAATGA
>JBBUAW010000007.1:0-59615 GCA_038058475.1 Patescibacteria group bacterium
TGTTCGGGTTCACCAACCCGCTCCTCATCACCATTATCGTCTTGCGACGACATGGCGAGTGGACGAAACCAAACCGAGTCGAGATTGCCTGTCTCGTGTTTGGTCTGTTGTCTCTCGGCCTGTGGCTGGAGGTTCGTGGAAACAAAGAGATGGCCCAGTACGCACTCTATCTGGCGATTGTCGCGGACTTGTTCGCGGCGATTCCCACGATCGTGTTCGTCTGGACACAACCCAATGGTGATCGTCCGTTTGCCTGGGTGTTGTTCGCGGTCGGCTACGGACTGGCAATCTTCGCCATCACTGAACATACCTTCGCGAACTACGTTCTTCCGTTCTACATGTTCTTCGGAGCATCGAGCGTTACGCTTCCACTCGCTCTGTATCGGTGGCGACACAAAGTCCCACTGTCGGAGTGGGTATGAACCGCAGACAGAGAAATCATCCAAGGCCCCTCGTGGTAGCAATATCACCACTTGAGGCCTTTTTTATTCTTCAATCTTTTGTGCTAGGATTTTTGAATGGAAGCACAGGAATTGCGGCAACGATTCTTGGATTTTTTCGCCGCGCGCGGGCATAAGATTGTGCCGTCGGCGTCATTGATTCCGACCGATCCGTCGGTGTTGTTGACGACGGCCGGCATGCAGCCGTTTAAGGATTATTATCTTCATCCCGCCGCCGCCGAAAAAGATTTCGGCGGCGGCAATATCGCTTCGGTGCAAAAATGTTTTCGCACTTCCGATATTGACGAAGTGGGCGACGATTCGCATCTGACTTTTTTTGAGATGCTCGGTAATTTCAGCTTCGGCGGTTACACCAAGAAGATGGCAATCGCTTATGCTTACGAATTTATTACTCAAGAATTAAATTTGTCGATCGCTTATGTAACGATTTTCAAGGGTTCAGACATCGCGCCCAAAGATGAGGAATCGCGCGCGGTGTGGCAAGAGCTCGGTATCACCGATGTGCGCGAGGAGGGGATGGAAGACGTTTTTTGGGGGCCGACGGGGAGGGCCGGACCGTGCGGTCCGACGACCGAAATTTACTGCCTAAACGCGGCCGGGCGCGCGGTGGAAATCTGGAATCTCGTTTTCAATCAATTCTTTTTCAACGGAACGCGCGAGGAATTGCTCTCGGGCACCAGTGGGAAAAAACTTGAACCACTCTCAACTCTTGGTGTGGATACGGGGATGGGGCTGGAACGGTTGGCGATGATTGTACAGAAAAAAAAGAGCATTTTTGAAACGGATTTATTCCAAAAATTATTTGCCAATCCGGCCTTAACTGAATTATCAATCCACGATCAGAGAATTTTCGCCGACCACGCCCGGGCGATCAGTTTCTTAATTGCCGATGGCGTTCGGCCGAGCAATAAAGGCGCGGGCTATGTTTTGCGGCGATTATTGCGGCGATTATTATCGCGAAATAAACCGGAACTTTTTAAAATCGCGTTAGATTGGGTCAAGTCTGAATATCGCACCATTTATCCGGAATTGGCATCAGCCGATGTTTTTAATCTGGTCGCCGCCGAACAAAAACAATTCGGCGCGGCGCTTGATTTGGGATTGAAGGAATTGGCTAAACTTAAAAAAATTGATACCGTGGCAGCGTTTCAACTATACGAAACTTACGGCTTGCCGTTTGAAGTGATTAAAGATCACGCGCCGGACTTATCCCAGATTGAGTTTGAAAAAGAATTTGAACGGCATCAAGAAATTTCGCGCGGCGGTTTGGAAAAAAAATTTGCCGGCGGTTTGGTTGATCGCGAACCGGCGACGATTCGTCTGCACACCGCGCATCATCTTCTGCTGGCGGCGCTGCAACAACTGTTTGGCAAACAACTTAAACAGCGCGGTTCCAACATCAACCAAGAACGTTTGCGGCTGGATTTTACTTTTGAGCGCAGATTGACGGCCGAAGAAATAAAAGAAGTGGAAAAAATTGTGAACGAAAAAATAACCGAAAATTTGCCGGTGGCGAAAAAAGATCTGTCGCGTGCCGAAGCGGAAAAACTCGGCGCGGAGATGGAGTTCGGCCAGAAATACGGCGAAACGGTATCAGTTTATTCTATTGAAGACGAAAAAGGAAAACCGTTCAGTTTGGAATTCTGCGGCGGGCCGCACGTCGCGCGAACGGGCGAACTCGGCCGGTTTAAAATCATCAAAGATGAAACCGTCGCCGCCGGCCTGCGGAGGATTAAAGCGATACTGGAATAACAATCAATGTTATACTTATCTCATGTCTAAACCGTCACTCATTATTGACTTGCGCAGCGATAGCGTCAGTGGGGCTTTGGTCGAGCCGAAGTTTGACCAAAAAAAACGCGCGGTTTGCTCGGAATTTCTGAAGACCAGCCGGCGGGAAATTAATTTTCAAACCCAATTCAATCTGGAACGTTTTTTCGGTGATTTGGTGACAACATTAAAACAAGTTTTGGCGGAATTGCTGACTGACGGAACACGGCCGAATAATTTGACCTGTTTTTTGGCCGCCCCTTTTTACGTGTCGCAGACCCGAACCGTCAAACAAGTCCAGCCGGCCGCCGTGACGGCAACTAAACATCTGATCGAAAATTTAGTTGAAGCTGACCGGCGCCAATTTCAGGCCACCGCCGAGCCGCTTTATCGCGAGATTCCAAATGATACTCACGAATTGATTGAACGAAAAATCATGCAGTTAAAACTAAATCGTTATGAAACCAATTCACCGTTCGGGAAAAAAGCGCGAGAAATTGAAATTAGCCATTATTTAAGCGTCAGTTCTCGAAAAGTGCTGGATCGTTTTCGCGAATTATTTAGTGTTAGTTTACCTAAGGCGCGGCCGGTTTTCCATTCTTTCTCCTTCGCTTTTTACGCGCTGGCGCGCGACCGTTTATTGGCAAATCAATTGGCTCGCCAGTCGTCGGAAAACATTCTTCTTTTGGATTTAAGCGGCGAGATGACGGAAATTTCTTTACTCGCCCAGGGAATTTTATGGGAAACCGTCTCGTTTCCCTTGGGGCGGAATTTTTTAATTCGTCGGTTGGCGCATGATTTTAAAACTGTGCCTGAAGAAGCCCTCTCCGCTTTGCGAATTTGCGCGCGCGGCGACTATAATAAATTATCCGACAGCCGAATGCGCGCCGCGCTGGCCGCGGCCGGTGCGGATTGGCTCGCCCAATTTAAAGAAGCTCTCGCTACATTAATTGAGGCTCACCTGGGAACGAATAAACTTTTGGCGGTCGGCGATCCAGAAATAGCCCCGGTTTTTTTGGATTGGATCAAACAAGAGTCGTACAAAGATTTGTTGATTTCCGAAAAGGGGATAATTCCCTCGCTTCTGACCAGCCAAACTTTTTCCGACGAATGTCATCAGCGCCGCTCGCCAGCCAATATTGATCTTCGGTTGTTGCTGGAAGTAATTTTTTATGATAAATTGATGACGCTTAATAAGTATGGGTAAAGAATTGATTCAAGACATCAAACAACCGAAACGGCGTTTGGCGGAGATTTTGCCTAGAAATCGCGTAATCAACGATGAGGTGATAGAGCCGCCGCGGCCGCGCCGTCGCCGCGGATGGCTCTGGTTTTTTTTACTGTTAATTATTTTTGGCTTACCGGCGGTTTATTTCGCCTCTCAATATTTTGCTCAAGCACAGATTAAGGTTGTGCCCAAACGAGCAATTTTAAAATTAGCCGAAACTTTTCAAGCCTTGGCCTTGCCGGTGGAAGGGGAAGCTCCGGCAGAATCAAAAATCGGCTATCAAACGATGACGGTTCAGGCGAGCGAAGAAACCCCTGTCGCCGTGAGTGAAAAAAAATCAGTATCCGAACGGGCCAGTGGCAAAATTTTGATTGTTAATCGCTATAGTTCCAGACCGCAAAAATTGATCGCCACCACTCGTTTTCAAGACGTGACTGGCCGGATTTATCGCCTTCCGAAAGAGGTTAACGTCCCGGGTTATGTTTTGGTTAACGGTAAAATGACCGATGGAGAAATTGAAACCGCCGTGGAAGCCGATAAACCGGGGGCGGAATTTAACGGAGAAGTTAAAGAACTGACCATTCCGGCTTTTAAGAGCGACGCGCGGTTTGAAAAAATTACGGCGCGGGGTTTGGCGCCGTTCACCGGCGGTTTTGTCGGCGAACGCGCCGTAATCGCGCCGGCCGATCGAACGAAAGCCGAACAAGAACTGACCGAACGTCTACGCTCAATATTACTTGATGAAGCAACAGCTTCCGTCCCGGACGGTTTTTTGACCTTTCCCGCCGGGCAATTTTTTAAATTTCAAAGTCGAACGGAAACTAAAACTCCGGAGACTTTAACTGTCACTCTGGACGGAGAATTGACCGCCTTGATTTTTTCCCGCCGCAAATTAAGCCAATATCTCGCCGCCTCGGCGCTGACGGATTATGGCGGCGAAGAAGTGGAAATTACTGATTTTGACAATCTGAAGTTTGAAATTTCTCAAACTGACACTTTTGATCCCCTGACCGCCAAAGCCGTGGAAATAAAAGTCAACGGTTCAGCCGAGTTGGTTTGGCAGTTTGACCGGTCGGCTCTGCAAAAAGCGCTAGCTGGCGTCAGTCAAGAAGATTATCAAACGGTGTTTTTAAAATTTCCAAGCATCGTTCATATTGAAACGGTAATTCAACCGCCTTGGTTGAGGCGTTTTCCGTCGGAGACCGCCCGGATTGAAATTTTGGTTGATTGATTTGACCAATAATTCAATCTTTGTTAGTATAGGATTATAGGTCTAAATCGCCACGAAATACGGAATGGATCAGAAACCTAATGAATCAGTTACCGCAGTGGTCGTTGAGGCGTTGCCTAATGTTTTGTTTCGGGTGATTCTCGATTCAAACGGCGAGCAAATTTTAGCTTACCTCGCCGGCAAGATGCGCCTACATCGCATTAAGGTGTTAGTCGGCGATCGGGTTGAGCTTTGGCTTGACCCTTATGGCGGTAAGGCGCGAATTATTAAACGGCTATAGATTAATGCAGATTAAATCAACAGTCAGAAAACGTTGTGCCAGTTGTCGGATGGTCAAACGTCGAGGCCATCTGTATGTTCTTTGCCGCACCAAACCGCGGCATAAACAAAAACAAGCTTAATATTTTTATCTATGCGCATTGCCGGTGTCACTTTACCAGACGGAAAACAGTTGGGAACCGCCCTGACGGCGATTTATGGTGTTGGCCGGAGTCGCGCTGTCAAAATCTTAAGGCAAGCCAAAATTGATGCCAATAAGCGGACCAACACCGTCACGACCGCCGAAGAAACAGCGATTCGCAAGTTGATTGAAGAATTGAAAATTGAAGGCGCCCTAAAACGGGAGATCGCCGGTAATATTAAACGTTTGATTGACATTAAATCCTATCGCGGCGCACGGCATGAACGACATCTGCCCGTGCGCGGCCAGCGGACAAAGACTAATTCTCGGACGCGGCGCGGTAATGTTCGCAAAACCATGGGTTCGGGCCGGAAGAAATTGGAGAAAAAATAATTTTAATTATGGGTAAGAAACGAATTGTAGCGCAAACAGGAGCGACCGTCGCCGAAACGGCGGCTGGCCAAGCCGCCGCCGGTCGCGGCGGCGCGGCCAAACATAAATTGGAAACCGGAGTGATTCAAATTCAGGCAACGTTTAACAACACCAAATTGTCGCTCCATGATTTAAACGGCAACTTAATCGCTTGGGTGACCAGCGGCGGTTTGGGTTTTGCCGGAGCCAAAAAAGGAACGACTTTTGCCGCCGGTAAAGTTGGCGAACGATTAGCGGATCGCGCTCTGGCTTTAGGGGTCAAAGAGGCCAATGTCATTATTAAAGGGGTCGGCGCCGGACGCGAAGCGGCGTTGCGCGCTTTTTCCGCCAAGGGAATAAATATTTTATCCATCAAAGACGCTACCCCGGTGCCGTTCAACGGCCCGAAACCGCGCAAGCCGCGCCGCGTTTAAAGTTTAAAATCCAATTATGAAAATCGGTCCAAAATATAAAATTTGCCGGCGATTAAATGAAAAAGTTTTTGGTAAATGCCAAACCACCAAGTTCAGCATTTCCGGCAGTGCCAATAAGAATAAAAAATCAGCGGCCCCGGCGGGCCGCCGCGCCCTTTCGGAATACGGCAGTCAACTGTTAGAAAAACAAAAAGCTCGTTACACCTACGGCGTCAGCGAGCATCAATTTAGCCGCTATGTCCGAAGCCATCAAGACCAAACCGCGCTCTATTCGGCATTGGAAACCCGCTTGGATAATGTCGTCTTTCGTCTCGGTTGGGCGCCATCTCGGGCGGCGGCGCGCCAGGCGATTACGCATGGCCACATCACCGTCAATGATCACCGTCTGTCCATTCCGTCTTACGCGGTTAAAATCGGTGATAAAATAAGAATTAAACCGGCCAGCAAAAATTCCGCCTGTTTCCGTAATTTAGACGAACGTCTGCGCGATTATCAGCCGCCGGCTTGGTTACAGGCGCCGGCGGCGGGCGAAGGGGTGATTTCGACCGCGCCGCTGGCCGGCAGCGCGGAGATGAATTTGAATTTCGGCGCCATTATTGATTTTTACAGTCGAGTTTAATTATTATCAATTCGGTCACGTTTTAATAAAAATAATATGGAACTAAATATCATCTTACCGTCTAAGCCGAGAATTATCGCTGAAGACGCCATCCGCGGCAGTTACGAGGTTGACGGTCTTTACCCGGGCTACGGCCACACTCTCGGTAATTCTTTGCGCCGGATCGCTCTTTCGTCAATCATCGGCACGGCGATCACCTCGCTTAAAATCGACGGCGCGCCGCATGAATTTTCCACTCTGGTTGGCGTTAAAGAAGATGCTTTGGCGATTATTCTCAATCTGAAAAAACTTCGTTTTAAAATGTCCGGTGACGAACCCCAAACCGCGCAGATTGAAGTCAAAGGAGTAAAAACTATTACCGGCGCGGACATCACCGCCGGCGGTCAGGTGGAAATCATTAATCCCCAGCAAACTATTGCCACCATCACCGACAAAAACACCAATTTGAAAATAGAATTAACCTTGGAAAAAGGCGTGGGTTACGTGTCTAAAGAAGTGCTACAACAACTCCGACCGGCGGCCATCGGCACGATTATTTTAGACGCCAGTTTTACGCCGATTCGCCGCGTCAATTATGAGGTAGAAAATATGCGAGTCGGCGATCGCACCGATTACAACCGTCTCCGTTTTAATATTGAAACTGACGGCACTATCGCGCCGCGGGAGGCCTTTGAAAAAGCCATTGAAATCGCCATCAACCAGTTGAAAGCGATTATAGGTTTTAAGGAAGAGGAAAAAATAATTGAACAAGTAACGGCCGAAGCGGCGGCGCCTTCAGAAATGCCGCCGGTTGAAGAGGCCGAAAAAAATAAGACGCCGCCGGATGTTGATTTTTTGAAAACGCGCGTGGAAGATCTAAAACTTTCCTCCCGTGTGATTCGGGTGCTGACGGAAAATGGCGTGCGGACGATCGGCGGCCTCACCCGTAAGCGCGAGTCAGATTTGACCGATGTTTCCGGTTTGGGCGAGCGAGGGATTGAGGAAATTAAAAAATTGTTGAAAAAACATAATTTGGAATTGAAATCGTAATTATGAAGCACGGTCAACATCAACGAAAATTCGGCCGAAAAACGGACGTGCGCCGCGCGCTCCTGAAAGGTTTGGCGTTGGCGTTGATTGAACGCGGCAAAATTAAAACCACGGCGGCGAAAGCCAAATCACTCCGGCCGTTAATTGAAAAATTAGTTACCCGCGCCCGCCGGGGCGATCTGGCCAGTCAACGTTTAATCTTTTCACGCCTCGGCCACTCGCCGGCCATTGTCAAATTTATCAAAGAAATCGGACCGCGTTACGCCAAGCGAGCGGGCGGTTACACCAGAATCAGTAAATTACCGGCGCGGACGAGCGATGGGAGTCCATTGGCGATTATTGAATTTGTGTAACGAATGATCACGAATGGGGACGAATAAAGTATAATAAACTAATGAAAACGAATGAAAACAATTTAATAATTACCATTGACGCGGCTGGCGAGACGCTCGGTCGCGTGGCCAGTCGCGCGGCGGCGCATTTGCGCGGTAAAAATTCTCCCGCTTTTGAACGTCATCAATTGCCGCGCGCCAAAGTTAAGATTGTGAACGCCGCCAAAGTCAAAATCACCGGCCGGAAACTGACGGATAAACTTTACCACCGGTATAGCGGCTATCCGGGCGGTTTGCGAGCGGAATCATTGGAACAGTTGCTGGCGCGGCGCGGCGCGGCGGAAGTTTTTCGTTTGGCGATCAAACGGATGTTGCCGGCCAATAAATTGCGCGACCCGATTTTAAAAAATTTGACCGTGGAAAATTAAATAAAAAAATCAAAATCATGATTGCCAAAGAAAAAACCAAAACCAAAACCAAGACCAAAAAAGTTGCGAATGATCGTTATACCGAGGCAGTTGGTCGGCGAAAAACCGCCGTGGCTCGCGTCCGGATTTTTCCCGCCGGCAAAACCACCTGGATGATTAACGGCAAAACTTTAGAACAGTATTTTTCAACTGGTGAATTGCAACAAATGGCGCGCGCGCCGTTGCTCTCGCTTAATCCGGCGGTCACCGTGCGATCGGAAGTCAAGGTGACCGGCAGTGGTATCGTCTCGCAAGCCGGCGCGGTCGCGCATGGTTTGGCGCGCGCCTTGATTAAAGAAGACGCCGCCCGCCGGCCAATTCTAAAAAAAGCCCTTCTCCTTCGCCGTGATCCGCGAATGAAAGAACGGCGCAAATTCGGTTTGAAGAAAGCACGCAAGGCCCCGCAGTGGAGTAAGCGGTAATTTCGTAATTCGTAATGTTGGTGTCTAGCCGCGATCGTGGCCAGATGTAAACATTGTTGAGCATCTAAACAAAAAATTGACAGATTATTCATAATATGCTAGCTTAAACAGCGGAAATCGAACTGGTGTTCGATCCCCAACCACGGGGCAAAAGTGGCCTAGGACCTTGTAATTCGGAGAACATGAAATGAAACTTTTTAACGTTAGCGTCGCTCTCGGTAGTTTTGTTTTTGGATTAGTTATTGGCGTCTATCTCCCAATTTTCCCAGACACACCGAGAACTATCCCCGATGTGCAAACGTTTGTCACCAAACCACATCAACAAACAGTTCCTGAACTGGTTGTCGGCTACAATGGACCGGATGGTAAGCCGTTCGAGCTCGTCTATGATACCAAGAGCCGAAGGGTAATTCTGCGAGTGGACTCATCATCGGAGAGTTTTTTCAACGCAGATGAACTGGAACGACTCAAATCCGAGGTGGTGCGATTAATCTTGTCTGGCAAAACTTCACTCCCGCTAGGTGATAGTGGTATTTCCTTCCGATTTGCCGAAGGACAATATCCTATCTGGGGTCCACATGAAGAAGTTGGCCCGGGTTATAACTATAAGTCTCTGTTTTTTGCCGAGGGGGCGGCGATCAAAGACGGCATCATTGAGGCACAGGGACTTCCAAACAGACCTGGTCACTATTACCCATACCCGCCAGATCTTTGGCCAAATTCTCAACCCGGTTCAAGATGAACGGAGACGTTGACTTCCGTCATCCGTCACAATAAACTCAAGACCGCATGGTTCGCCGTGCGGTCTTTTTTTATCTACAAACCAAATCAGAAGTGTCACTGGCAAGGAGAGTCCTTGCCAAGACTTGCCAAGAGTCCTTGCCAGTGGTCATTACACCCTGATCTGCTTCGCCAATTCTCATAATATCAGTTTAGACGAAGCAATCAGGATGAGTTTTGATAAGGTGATGAAGAGGGATAGGGACAGATTTAATAAGGTCTAGATTGCGCCAATTATTTATGCTATAGTCGTTCTGTGTCTAAAGAATTTGAATATAAAATTGAATACGAGGTTGATAAAGAAACAAATCAAATTGTGGCGACTATCCCAGAATTAAATCATATCTCATCGTTCGGCGATTCTTTCGCTGAAGCTGAAGCCAATGTCCGAGAGGCGGCTCTCGGTTATCTAGAAGTTCTGGTAAGGGAGAAAAAAGAAATTCCGAAACCGGCCTTTCGTACCGAGGGTACCTATCTTAAAATCCTGGTATCTAAAACTGCCTCATAAGCGATGGGTAAATTAGGCAGACTGCCGGTCAGAAAAGTTATTCAGAAACTAAATAAAGCCGGTTTCGTAGAAACCCATCGTCGAGGCAGCCACATCTATCTTAAAAGTGGTGACGGTGAAAGATTTGTTACTGTGCCGGCTCACGGCTCTAAAGATATTCCTATCGGTACGCTCTATAATATCGTTGTCCGGCAAGCTGGTTTGTCTGTAAATGAGTTCAATAATTTGTAAAATCAGAAATGGAAATCTAATTTTTGTGTTTGACAAACCCCCTCTCTTTCCTGTAGTAATAAGCTCGGAAAGTGGCAATGGGCCACTGATCATTGTCAACGGCCGTAGTGAGCCAGTCCTTGAAAGGAGAATCACGGTGGTAAAAAGAATCAGTATCACTTTGGCGCCATACCTGCAAAGGTATATCGCCAATCATAAAGGTAAGGTCGACGATCCGCTGTGGAAGTCTATCGGCACCGCTCTGCGAGTTCCGGCTGACATTGTTTCCATTCTGGTAGACGATCTTAGCCGTGGTGCGCGCTTCCCGTACGATATTGCGCCACCAAAGACCAGCGGGCACATGAAGGAGTTCCAAAGTTGTTGTTCTCGTGAACTTTTTTCCACCCAGCAAAAAGCAGGTGCTGGCTCATGTGACTGTGAAAGTGGTGGACGGTGAACCAACGATTGATTTTGTTGAGTGGCGTTGTTGAGAAACTGCGACCACAGATGGAGATCGTTTACGATCTTTTGTCGCAAGCGCTCGGCAAATAGTGAATTTGTTCGTCCTGTGTTTATGCGCTTCGATAACTATCGGGGCGCCTTTTTCTTTGGGGTAATTTTGTGATAGATTATGCCGGAAGTCGGGGGCGGACACACTAACTGTTCCTAGAAGCTCGAGGTTCGGGGTGCACGCTTAAACCCCCGCCTGTGAGGACCCAGAGATGGCTGGCAAAAACGGAGAGCCGAGAACGGGGCGCCGTGAGAGGAGCGTCTATAATCTCGTTCGGCCGACGGGCCAGTTAGAGCGAAAGCCACTGTCCTACCCCCGACTTTTTTGTTTATTGAGACCGCGCGGTTCATTCCGCCCGAGGCGGACAGGCCAGCGGTCTTTTTTCTTATTCAAAAATTAGTCGTCAAACCGGGTGTTGTTGTTTGACAGCGAAGAAAAATTGAGTATGATTAGAATCTAAATTATGGATTCAGAAAAAGAAGAAAAAGAAATAAAAATTGAAGAAACGGCCGATGCCGAAATCGTGCCGGAGGACGGCGAGGGGGCGACGGAAACGGCCGAAGCCAAGTTAAAAAAATTGCGCGAGGAATTAAAACAATGCCAGACGGAAAAACAGGATTATCTGGCAATGTCGCAACGGCTGAAAGCCGACTATCTTAATTTACAACGCGAAACGGCGACCGCCAGAGACGAGCTGGTCAAATTCGCCACCGAGCCGTTGTTGCGCCAGATTTTGGAATTGGCCGACAGTTTTGAATTAGCCTTTTCCAATCATGCGGCCTGGCAGACAGTTGACGCTAACTGGCGAACTGGGGTAGAATATATTTACGCCAAATTACAAAATATTATGGAACAGGCGGGTTTAAAGGAAATTCCGGCCCAAGGGGAATTATTTGATCCGTTGAAGCACCATGCGTTAGAATTGGTGGAAGCCAAAAACCAAACAAAAATTAATCGGGTCGTGGAGGTGGTGCAAAAGGGCTACACTTTGTATGCTAAAATAATTCGGCCGGCGCAAGTCCGGGTCGGTAAATAATTTTTAATAAAACATATAAATATAAGACCAAAAAATTATGGCAAAAATTTTGGGAATTGATTTAGGCACCACTTATTCGGCTATGGCCTATATTGAAGGCGGAACGCCCAAGATTATTGAGAACAGCGAGGGCGCGCGCACCACGCCTTCCGTCGTCACTCAATCCAAATCCGGCGAACGGCTGGTCGGATTGTTGGCCAAGCGGCAGGCCATCACCAATCCGACCAACACGATTTTCGGCATTAAACGGCTGATGGGCCATCGCTTTGACGACCCGTTGGTCAAGCGCGATCGCGACATCGCCCCGTTTGTCATTGAGCGCTCCGAAGACGGCGGCGTCAAAGTGAAATTAGGCGAAAAATTCCATCGGCCGGAAGAAATTTCGGCGATGATTTTACAAAAACTAAAACGCGATGCCGAAGCCAAGTTAGGCGAAAAAATTGAAGAAGCGGTGATCACCGTGCCCGCTTATTTTGACGATTCGCAACGGAAGGCGACGCGCGATGCCGGCGAGATCGCCGGTTTTAAAGTCAAACGGATTATTAATGAACCGACCGCCGCGGCTTTAGCTTACGGTTTCAATAAAAAGAAAGACGAAAAAATCGTCGTCTACGATTTCGGCGGCGGCACCTTGGATGTCTCGGTGCTGGATATTATTGGCGGCAGTTCGCCGACGGACGAAGAACAAAGCATTCAAGTCAAGTCCACCGACGGCGATTCGCATCTGGGCGGCGACGATATTGACCAAAAAATTATTCGCTGGATTGCCGATGAATTTAAAAAAGAATCGGGCATTGACGTGACCAAAGACCCGTTGGCCCTGCAACGGCTTAAAGAAGCGGCGGAAAAAACCAAACATGAATTATCGGAAACGCGCGAGGCCGAAATTAACATTC
The DNA here is from genome assembly GCA_038058475.1 of Patescibacteria group bacterium. Classification (GTDB taxonomy): domain Bacteria; phylum Patescibacteriota; class Minisyncoccia; order Phycocordibacterales; family JACOZG01; genus JACOZG01. The sequence continues at coordinate 12,746 of JBBUAW010000007.1, forward strand.
CATTTATCACCTCGGACGCTAGCGGGCCGCGCCACCTGCTCTTGAAAATGACGCGCGCCAAGCTGGAAGACTTGGCGCAGGAATTTATTGACCGGTCAATTAAAATTATGCGTCAGGCCTTGACCGCTTCCGGCTATCAAATTTCAGACATTGACGAAATAATTCTGGTCGGCGGCCAGACGCGGATGCCGGCCATCATTGCCGCCGTCAGAAAATTTTTCAACAAAGAACCGAATCGTTCAATCAATCCGGACGAGGTGGTGGCGATCGGCGCGGCGATTCAAGCCGGTATTTTTCAAGGTGATGTTAAGGACGTTTTGTTGTTGGACGTTATTCCTCTTTCTCTCGGCATCGAAACGATGGGTGGCGTCAGCACGAAAATTATTGAACGAAATACCACCATCCCGGCTTCCAAATCTCAAATTTTTTCCACGGCGGCGGATAATCAAATTTCAGTGGAAATTCATGTGCTTCAGGGTGAACGAACCATGGTCACGGATAACAAAAGTTTGGGCCGTTTTATTTTGGACGGCATTCCGCCCGCGCCGCGCGGCCGGCCGCAAGTAGAAGTGACTTTTGATGTTGACGCCAATGGCATTTTAAACGTCAAAGCCAAAGATAAAACCACTGGTCGCGAACAATCAATCAGGATTGAGGCTCGTTCTAGTCTGACGCCGGAAGACATTGAACGGATGAAAAAAGAGGCCGAGATGCATTCGGCCGAAGATCAGAAGAAGAAAGAAGAAGTAGAAATGCGAAATAACGCGGATCAATTGGTCTATACCGCTGAGAAGGCTGTGGCTGATGCGGCGGGGAAAATCAGTGACGAATTAAAAAAAGAGATTGAAGAAAAAATCGTTAATTTAAAAAAACAGCGCGATACCGGCGCCGGAGCAGATGAATTGAAACGCGCCAGCGCCGAGTTATCGGCGGCGCTGTCTAAAATCAGCGAAGCGATGCAAAAAGCTCCTGGTAATCAAAATAGCGGCGGCCCCACGGATAATTCCAAAACCGACGACCCGAAAACCGACACCGGACCGATTCGTGACGCCGAAACTTCTTAAAAATTAAAATGGCCAAAGATTATTATGAAATTTTAGGCTTGACTCGGAACGCCACGTCGGAAGAAGTGCGAAAAGCTTTCCATAAATTGGCGCACAAATACCATCCGGACAAAAAAGGCGGCGATGAGAGTAAGTTTAAAGAGGTGAACGAAGCTTATCAGATTTTATCTGATGAACGCAAACGGCAAGCTTATGATCATTACGGTGAAGCCGGCAGTACCGGCGGTTGGGCCGGTCAAAATGCCGGCGCCGGTGATTGGCAATTTGACTTCAGCGGTTTTGACGCCGCCGGACAAGGAACGCAATTTGATCTCGGCGATTTATTTAGCGAATTTTTCGGCGGTGAACGGGACGGCCGTCGGCGCCAACGGCGCGGCCGCGATATCTCGGTGGATATCCAAATTTCCTTTGCTGAAGCGGTCTTCGGCAGCGAACGCAATTTACTGATTTCCAAAATCGGTCAATGCGAACGCTGTAACGGCACCGGCGCTGAAACCGGTTCAACGCGGCGTCAGTGCGAGGCCTGTAATGGCCGCGGCCAGATCCGCGAAACCCGCCGCTCCTTGCTCGGATCCATCTCGGCCGTGCGGACTTGTGAAAAATGTAATGGGGTGGGGGAAAGACCGGAAAAAAATTGTGCGGTTTGCGGCGGCCCGGGTGTGTTGAAAAAAAATGAAGAAATCAAAGTGACGATTCCGGCTGGCGTCAATGACGGCGAAATGATTCGTCTTTCCGGTCGCGGCGAAGCCGCCGCGCACGGCACTTTCGGCGATCTCTACATCAAAGTGCATGTGGAAAAACATCCCATCTTCAGACGAGAGGGCGAACAATTGGCAATGGATTTGTCAATTAAATTATCGGACGCAATTTTGGGCGCGGAGCAAGAAATTAAAGTGCTGGACGGCCAAATTAAAATAAAAATTCCCGAAGGCGTTTCCAGCGGTGAAATTTTGCGCGTCAAGGGACGCGGCGTGCCGATCGGCCCGGGCCGTCGCGGTGATTTGTATATTCATCTTAAAGTCAAAACACCGGAAAAAATTTCTAAAAAAGCGCGAAAGTTGGTGGAAGATTTGCGGATTGAAGGCTTATAAAAAAAGCCCCGCTAATCGCCATCTGGCGAAGCGAGGCTCTGTCAAAAATCTGCACTACGTTTGGTTTTCTTCCGTTACCGATTAATGATAATCGGCGCCCGCACGCCTTGGCTTTGACAAGTGGTGACTGTTTTCGTGACCGGTCGCGTTAATGACCAAGTCGTTTCCGTTTCGGTGTTCAGAGAGCTCGGCGAAGGGTGGTAATAACGAATGGTTTGCGCCACTTCAATAATCACCGGTGGCAAAACATTTCGACAATCGGCACAATCCGTCCCGGGCGGACAGGAAGCAAAAACCATTTCGTTGCCTTGATAGCAGAAACTTTCGGTGTCGCCGCAGGCGCCGGCTTCTTCGCAGATTCCGTTATTGGACCCGGTGCCGGCGATCGGATAGCAAGTGTCGCCGCAAACCGTCGCTTCGCCGGTTAACTCAACGACAACCTCGCCGTTTAGCAGTTGTTCATAACCAACAACTGACAACACCACTGTCCGCCCCTCAAAATTGCGCGTTAAAGTGGCCCCCGGCCGCAATTCCAAACCGCCGCCGGTACCGGTTGCCGCAGACGTCCCGGCGTTCAAAACCGTCGCCGGAATTGCCGGATAACCCTCGGCGGTGATGGTGATGGACGAAAGACCGCCGTTAACAGTGGTAAACGGCGGCAGCGATTCAATTTCCATTTTGGACTCGCAATCTTCGCCGCCGGTATAAATCCCCGGCCGCAAAGAGCCCGCGCCTTGGCTGGCCGCCACCGACATAGTCATTTCGTTGTTATGATTGGCATTGCCAATCCGGGAAGAAGAAACCGTTGCTTCGTTACCGCAACCGGTCGCTAGGCAAATTCCCAAACAGTTGAACAGTCCGTACCCAATCTCCAATGTCCTCATCCTCGTTCTCCGTAAAAAATCCCATTCAAACACAAAGAACTAACCGTTTTTATCTTAACACACTGCATTAATCTTACAAATAATGGTAAACTATCAGTGATGTCTGATCTGCTTGCCGTTTTGACGATGGTGGTCGGCGCCGGCCTTTTACTCTTTATCCGGTTTTGGCAGAGCCGCCGGCGGAGCCGGCACTGGCTGGCCGATCTTCTCACCGCGCTCGGCCTCGTCGCGCTGATGGCCGCGGCGCTCGGCTGGCTCGGCCGCTTGCCTTGGTGTGATTGCGGCTACATCAATCTCTGGTACGGCGACGCTTACGGCAGTCAAAACTCGCAACATTTATTTGATCCTTACACTTTCACCCATCTGCTCCACGGTCTCGGTTTTTATTTCTTGCTCTGGCTCATTCTGCCGCGGCGCGTGCCGTTTGTCTGGCGATTGTTGATGGCGGTCGCGCTGGAGGCGAGTTGGGAAGTAGTGGAAAATACCTCGCTGGTGATTGAATATTATCGCGCGGTCACCGCTTCACTCGGTTACTATGGCGACACGATTATTAACTCGCTCGGCGATATCGCGACGATGAGCCTGGCTTTTATCTTAGCCGCCCGTTTTCCCGCCTGGATCAGTGTGGTCATTTTTGTCGGCATTGAAGTCTTGTTTTTGATTTGGATTCGCGATAACTTGACTCTCAATATCTTGATGCTCCTTTACCCGATTGAATCAATTAAGCTTTGGCAGGTTGGCATTGGGTAGTATCCTGTGTTATAATAACGAGACATTATGAGAAATTTTTTATACGTCATTATCGCGGTCATCGTCGCGGTTTCCGCAAATTCAATAAGCGCTGTCTGGGCAAAACCAGAGAATAAATTCTCAATCTGGCTCTTGGCCGTTATTCTTATTTCCCCATTAGTTTTTATCACTTATGGGTTTGTCACTTCTAGAATCGGCGTGGCGCTGGCTTCCAGTGTGATTGATTCTTTGATGATTATCGGGTCAATTATAGTCGGCCTCTTTTTCTTTAATGAGTGGAATAAAATCCTAGGACTCCAGTATCTTGGAATGGGGCTCGCTGTTCTCGGTGTTCTATTAATCATCTTCTCTCCCTACCTGACATTCACGAAATGAATCCGTATAAAAACGATAAATCATTCTTGGAACCGATTGATTTTTCTTCCGTCAATGAAACATCCTTGGCATTTGCAGACTATCTCACCGCCCACTTTGAAGAAATTGCGGACATCCTGCTTGAATATGAGAGCTTTGAAGTGGTCAAGGATGAGTTTAATCGGACCATTGACCTTTTTAGAAATCTTTATGAAAACAAAGACTATTTTATTCTTCGCGTTAATGATATCACAGCTTTTTTACCCAGAAATCAACCGCTCTACGCCTTTTCTTGTTTCGTTGCCGTGCCGTCTCTGATGGCGCGCGAGGTGCATTTCCGCATTCCGCACAGTATGCGCGGCTTTTTCTCGAAATTACTCCAAACACTTAAAATAAAAGAATTTTTTCCCAATATTATTATTTCAAAAAAAGAAAGATTAGAATTCTTAAAAGAGCGGTCGGCGCTTCTCATGGACCCTAAAAATACCAATAGTTTGCCGATAACCGACGCAGTTGTTTTTACCGGAACTCCCCACCATGCAGAACGTCTTCGTTCAATTTTTGACACCCGAACATTGTTTATTGCCAATGGCGCCGGACATAATCCGGTTATAGTCTCGATTGATGCTGATATACAAAAGACCGTAGAAGCGACACTTAAACTCCAATTATACAACCAAGGACAGGATTGTGCCGCGCCCAATGCGATTTTAGTCTATCAGAATGTTTATCAGCCGTTTTTGCATTCATTGCGTGCCGAATTGGCAAAAGTGAAAATCGGCCCATATCGCGACCGGTCTTGCCGAGTCGGCCCGATCAGCGATCCTGAAGATCTGAAACGGATTGGGGGGTTTATTGTTGATAATCAAGTTTGGCTTGACCCGAGCACCAAGGGAGTGATTCGGACAGCCGAAACAATTGTAGAACCGACGATTATTTGCAAACCGCTGAAAGAGGGAGGAAATTATTCGGAAATTTTCGCGCCAATCATTTTTGTCCAGAAATACGAAAAAGATGCCGATCTGGCTTTATATTTTGAAAATCAGCAATACGCCCGAAATGCTATGTATGTTACTTTGTATGGCGACAGTAAATATATCAGAAATCTTATTGGAAAAAAAATTGGGGGGAAAATACTGCATCACAAAGAAACTTTTCTTCATAATACTCACTTGCACGCGCCGGGAGTGGAGCGGGGGACGCAGCCCTACGGGGGTTACGGTTACGGCGCGTCAAGCATCAGCATTAACGGCAAAATTATGCCAAAACCGACTTGTCCCCAGCGAGACATTTATGAACACCTGGTGAAGCCCTTGATTAAATCGGAAAAAATAAAAGAGTATAAAGATAGATTGTCTCGGTTGACTAAAAAAGTAACCAAGAATATCCCCAAACTGATGGGACTTAAACTGAATACGCCAGCCGTTCAGAAAGAAATAAATACCGGGAAAAGCTATTTGGATTTTTTGAGCATTAAAAAAATAGGTCGACGGTATGTGGAATTATCGGCCAAACAAATGTTTCTGCTTCGGGAACACGCGGACTCCGAGTTGATCGCCCGACTGGAAATGGAAGATAAAAAACAGATTCAAATTTTGCGAAAATTTTTAATGAATCGCAAAAGGATTGATTTGGGCGAATTTACCACCTTTCTTTATTCAATTTCAAAAAAACCGGGACTTTCGGCGGCGGGAAATCGCCACCGGCAATTGCATTTTTTCCACAATATTTATCAACTTCTTTTCGGCAAAAAATCGGGGCCGCGGCTAGCCCAATTCCTGCTTGACACCGACCGGCAAAAAATTTGCGAACTTTTGGATGTTTAAGATCATTACAAATATATCCATCTTTTAATCCTCGCAGACAAAAACCATCTTTAAAGTTTCCGGCAGATTTTTGTTATTTGGATATTTTATAATCTCAGACTTTTTGAAACCAGACTTTTCGTAAGCCCTGATAGCTCTCGCATTGTTGGGGCGGACCTCCAGATAAATTTTATTAATATCAAGCCCTTGCGCTTTCTCTAGCATTTTTTTTATAGCGATTGTTCCGTAACCCCTGTCTCGGTATTCTTTTTCTCCTATAATAATTTGTGTCTCATACCAGGCGGATTTGCGTTTAACAAATGATATGTGTCCGATGATAGTTTTGCCCACGGTGATAAGAAAATGATAAGCGCTTTTTTCACCAGTAACTATCCGAGAAAAATATTTTTCTATTTTTTGGTCGGCAATGCGGCGCAGTATACCGCTGGTTAAGGTAAGCAGTTCCTTATCTCTCCACCACTTGGTGAAATATTTTTTGTCACCCGGGACGATTTTTCGTAATTTTAGTCTGTCCATAAATAAAAACGAGGCTAAGAGAAGTATAACACTTTTCTTAGCCTCGCGTACCACCATCCCAGTGTGTTTTAGTGGCAGTTGCTGGGTCGTTGACAAGTGCAAAGCACTTTTAGTTTTGGCAACGACCTAACCCTGATAATCGACTGTTGCCCTCGTTTTTTTCGTTTGGGTATCGTTTTCTGCATAATACTCACCCCCTTCTTTTGCAGTTTGGAGAAATTCTGGCTCTAACACCATCGCTTCCCGCAGTTGTTCTCGAAGAATCTCTTGAGTCATTCGACGGTAGAAATCACACATCCTTTCGATCTTGGCGGTTTTAGTTGCTCGAGCAAACTCTTGTGTGATATTACAACCGCCGGCGCATTGTCCCTCGATCATGCATCCTTTGCACATCTCCATTACGCCAGTGAGATGATCTCTCACGAAACAATGATAAGCGGCGCCGGGCGCGTGGAACGATTGGATTTCCGAAAGATTGCCGAGTTGAGTCGTGCTATAACTACATCCGTAAATATTTCCGGACGGGCCTACGCACATGCTGTTGCCGCGAACTGCGCCGCAAAACGCCACGCGACTCTCCAGTGTAAATTCGTTAAGATTTTCAGCCGGTCGAGACCAGAAACCAGGAACATCGACACCTTTTGCTGCCGCATAGCGCCGGATGCTCATCAGTTTCGTGACAACCCCCTCCACCGGAATTTCTACCATATTGACTACATCAATATCGATTCTGATATTCTTCATGCCACGGGCTATCGCCCAATCGATAATTGACTCATCAAGCTGGTGAAAATTATTTTCGGTGACTGTCACCGCAATGCCATCGAGCGGGTATCTCGCCTGAGCCAACGCATCGAATCCACGCATGATCTGGAGAAATGTACCGTCTCCGGACTTTGTCAGTCGTACACGATCATTTTCCTCACGCGAGCCATCGAGACTGGAAGCGATCTCAACGCCATACTCTTTGAGGGTCGCGGCGATCTCCGGCATGATAAGCGAAGCGTTTGTATTGATCGAGAAACGGAATTCGAACTCCGAGCTGTAGGTGGCATGACAATATTCAAGCACTTGCTTAATCACGGACCATACTAGCAGTGGTTCGCCTCCACCGAAGTTGATTTCGGCGGTACTCTTTCCGTGCCCGCGAAGAATCTCGAGATACCGACCCACCGTTTCTTTAGCTGTTTCGAACCGCATAAACTTTTTTGGATTGTTGATACGGTCGGAAGTTTCCAAGTTGTTGAAATGGATGCAGTAGGTGCAACGGAAGTTGCACGCCTCGCTCATGATGAGTTCAAAATAGTCAATCAGCGAACCGCTGATAATTTCTGCTTCGCGCCCCTTCATCTTCTCCTCAAGAAATGCTCGATCATCAAAATCCTCGGTAACGAGAAAATAACATCGTAATAATTCCTCAATCGCTTCCCGATCTTCCTCAGTCAGTTCATTGCCGAGTTGTAAACAAATCGTTGTTGGTTTCGAAAACAACTCTATAAATTCTAGCGTCTCGGCAGGAATAATTTTTGGGTAACCAAACAACGAGTGCCAAATTACTGCGCAGTCGCTATTCCGGACGACTTGCAAGAACGGTGACTTCACATATACGGCATTGAAATTAATTTCCACGGCAGTTTCCTTTCCATGTAATGTAAAGGTGCTATTACTTGAACCCCCCGCGAAGTTTCAAGGTTACTAATACCACCTTATACCCACTCGACATTTTGTCAAGACGAAAAAATTTTGCTAGAATCTCAATAATGAACTCTTTTAAAAACAAAATTAATATACTGGCTTGGGTGACGATTATCGGAGGAACGATTGCCGTGGTGGCGGTATCGTTATTTATCAACTTCTTCTCGGCAAAGAATCGGGGCCGCGGCTAGCCCAATTCCTGCTTGACACCGACCGGCAAAAAATTTGCGAACTTTTGGATGTTTAGGTGAATCCAAAAAATTACCAGTAATAGTGAAATATGGACGAAATAAAAATTCAGGAAAATCGCGAAAAAGATTCTATAAGAAAATACTGGTTTGGATACCTAGCGCATAATTTTGTAGTTAAAAAACTGTTTGCGTTATCGTCCAAACGATTACAAAACAGAATAGTGAGTTTGGTCGTCGGTACACCAAGAAGTATTCTCGATACATCGTGCGGAGACGACGACTTAATAGTCAGAATTTGTCGAAAATTCGGAGCGAGCATCTGTATTGCCAACGACCTTTCTCCCCAATTAACATCTTTTATCAATGATACCGGAGTAATTTTGAGACGCACTAATTTTAATATATTATCCCAACCCTTTGTCAATAAATTTGATCTTGTTGTCTGTAAAAATACTCTTCACCATATACCCAAAGACTACCAGGCCAATCTGATTGGTTATTTATTGAAAATATCGCGTCAACTAATAATCGTTGACATTGAGAACCCAAAAAACAGCAGCATCAGAGCGAGAATCTGGAATTGGTATTATCGGATCATCCTTGGGGACAAGAGCGATTATTTTTTAGATTTCGAAGAGTTTCAATCAACCCTTTCGTCTGCTGGAAACCAATTTACTTTTGGCAAATTTCCGACAATGAAAGGAGATTATATGTATGGTGTCACCACTAAAGAAACTTAAGATCGGACTCCAGTCTCGCGTAATCTTCTCTGGATCCAGAAAAAACCCAATCTACTTTTTTCGTCAACCTTTTACATAAGTCATTAAACTGATCTTTACCCATGGGCAACAAATCAAACTCACTTAATATTCTCCCTAACCGCCCTCGCTCCTGCTCGATTAATTTTTCATCCTCAGTGTTTATCATTTTTTCTATTTCTATGTAAGATATAGGTCCGGCGTTGACTGACGCAATTTCATAATCATCTTTTTTTGAAACAAAACGTGTTGTTTGTCGCCGCATAACCTTAGAATCAAAACCCAGTGCGTTGAAGATTTTAACGAAACCTAAAAACTGTTCTAGTTTGATTTGTTGAATCACTTCCATCCGGTCATGGGTATGAAAGTCGCCTCGTTTTAGAACTACCTCCGAGTATTTTTTTGAATTGGTTCTTACCCTGATGTCATAATTTATATTATTTATGGTACCGAGAAACAAAACCGAGATTCTGTTTTCAGATGAACTCAATACAAATTGAGAAATAATTTTTTTTTCGACAAGCTCTCGTTTTTCTTCCGGTATTTCTGACCTCAACTCAATTTCTTTGTTTATTAAACTCATAGCGCCATACTATCACAATTTGAATGTACAAAAAAGAGCGACCTGCCTTAGGTCGCTCATTGAGTGTGATTTTTCGTCTTACAAATCGATAGCCTTGACCACGATTTCGGCGCAGGCTTCCGGTGAAAACCTTTGAGTGTCAATCATCACGAATGGCAGATTGAACTCTAATGCGTTTTTATAAAACAGAGTTGTGATTTCGCGTTGGATATCAAGCACTCGTCGATCCCCCGCAGACAATCCCCGATGCATCATTCTCTCTGCTTGAACTTCGTAATTCAGAGAGAGAATTACTGTCAGCGTCGGTGTGACGACAGAAAGAAAATCGTTTGCTGGCACTACGACCCCCATTGCTTGGTGATAGGTGTAAGTCGAGAGCCAATACCGATCCGAAACGATTTTACCGCCGTTGGCTAAGATGGACCCAATCTCCTCGGAGGCGTCATAAATGCCATCCCGGTAAAATTTATAGTGTTCTTCCGGCGGCGAACTCTTGTCCACTCGTTCTCGAATTACGAGATACTTCCTAGGTGGTGTGGCATAAGCTACAGCTCCCAATTTTTTTGCCAGGATTGGGCAGAGTGTGCTTTTACCACACCCGTCCGCGCCCTCTATGACAATGAACATGTTTTACCTCCTTTCCCATTGAACGTTCAAAAGTAACAATCTTTTTCTTTTGTCGCCGATAGTTACTTCTACAATATCACCGATTGTGATGCCTAACACAGCTTGGCCAAGCGGTGCCATATAGGATACACTAGTCCCGGTATTATCGAAGATCATAGCACTACCGACACGAAAACTCTTTTCCTCGCCCGTATCCAGGTATTTGACTGTAACAAGACAACCAATTCTCACCTTACCATCTGTTGGTAATGGGGTATATTCAACGAGTGAAGCCTCCCTCCTAACCAACAGGAGTTGTCGTAAATGATTTGACCACATTGCTGCTGCTCTTTGACCTTCCTCATAGCCTGGATTGTCATGTGAAGTTTCTGCTCCCTGTTGGCAACTCTCTCCGATTTCCCGCAAGGCCTTCTCGATCTCCTTCTTTGTTTCTTTAATCTTACGATCGAGCGTTTCCAGATCCTCCTTCAAGAAATATCCCATATTTTAAATCTCCTAGGGTCGTTAGACCGATTTTCTACTCAAGCCGGCCACTGATTTTCAAGGTACCAACCTTTCACTCCATACACCTTATACCCACTCGACATTTTGTCAAGACGAAAAAATTTTGCTAGAATCCCAATAATGAACCCTCGTAAAAACAAAATAAATGTCTTGGCCTGGATAATTATTATTGGCGGGACAATCGCTGTGGTGGTGGTATCATTTATTTTATATCAACACACGGTGAATCTTCTTACTGGCAATCTGCGGCAACGGATTGAGAGTATTGCGCGAACTGCCGTTCCCGCCTTTGATCCAAAAGATATTAAGGAATTACAAACAGAACCTGATTGGCAGAAGCCGGAGTGGAGCAGGGTGGTAAATCAATTGTTGGCCATTGAGCAGAGTCATATCGACATTCTTTTCGCCTACATTTTTAGAAAAGATCCCAACGATCCAAATCAAATGAATTTTGTGGCGGACTCCCATTCAATAAATCCATACGCCAACACCGATGACGATCCGACAAATGATGTTGACGCTAATCGAGACGGTGTTATTGAGCCGGATGGAGCTGATTATCTACAGTGGCCCGGACAAGATTACGAACCCCCTCCGGAAGGAACTTTTAGGGCGTATGAAGTTGGTCCCACCACCAGTAAAGAATTATATGAAGATTCATTCGGGCGTGTGATTACCGGCTACGCTCCAATCGTGAGTAACGGAGAGACAATCGCGGTGCTGGCGATTGACATAAAAGCCGATGATTTTTTTACTATTACGCGGCAAACCCTTTATCCGTTTTTAAGTTTTATTTTTTTCCTTATTCTTATCATTTTATTCCTCTTCTATTTTATTATCAAAATGTGGGGTAAGCAATTAAAGAAGGAAGTGGCACATGTGGAACAAGTTGAAGGTCTGGTGAGCGAATTAAATAAAACTAACGATAAACTCTGGGCGGCTAATGACAAACTGCAAGAGCTGGACAAACTAAAAACGGAATTCGTATCAATGGCGACGCATCAATTGCGGTCACCGCTGACGGCAATCAAGGGTTACGCGTCAATGTTGCTGGAAAATTCGTTCGGGCCGGTGGAAACAAAAGCGCGCGGGGCGATGGAGATTATTTTTCAATCCAGTCAAAAGTTGGTTCATGTGATTGAAGATTTTCTCAATATCACGCGGATTGAACTCGGCACGATGAAATATGAAAAAATCCAGTTTGATTTCAGTTCTCTGGTGAACAATGTCGTGACGGAATTAAAACCGAACATTGAAAAACGCCGACTCAAGTTTTCGGTGGAAGTGGCGCCGAAAGTCAATTTTCACGTAACCGGCGATTCGGGGAAGCTGTCGCAGGTGGTTAGCAATTTGATTGATAATGCGATTAAATATACGCCGCCGCTTTCAACCGGCGGCGAACCTGGCACAATTCGGATTTTACTCGATCGCGTTAAAGAAAAAATTCGACTGGTGGTGGCGGACAACGGCGCCGGCATTCCGGCCGCAACGATTCCAAAATTATTCCAAAAATTCATTCGCGCCGACGACGCCGGTAAATTAAACATCACCGGCACCGGTCTCGGCCTTTATGTCGCCAAGCAAATTGTAGAAGCGCACAACGGCAAAATCTGGGCCGAGTCGGACGGCCCGGGCCGCGGCAGTCGGTTTGTGGTGGAGGTATAATTTAGAACGATGAATTCAAAATATTTTTGGTTGTTTTTCCTCATTTTTGTCATCATTGGCGGTATTTTTTATGTGTCGGATAAAAATATTCACCAAACAGACGTTAATAATTGGCCGGTTTACCGGAATGAAAAATATGGTTTTGCGGTGAAATATCCGCCGGGGTGGGGGTTTTCGGAAGCGACCGAAGAACCGGAAGCCGGGAGAGAAGGTCCCAGATTTAAAACCCATTATATTATTTTTGGTAAAAATGGTTATAAAACTCCCGAGATTGAACTTTCTCACCAAAATCAATTAGAGATTTTTGAAGAAGATATTCAAGAAATTTTAAGATTCTTTATTGAAACTGGGCATGAGCCGCGTTATCTGAAAACAGGTGAAGAAATACATAACGGAATTACAATGATGAAATACCATTCTAACTTACCGACTGACGATAAAGACTTTTTTTATATTTTTCAAAAAAATGGCATTGTTTATGTTTTCCACACTCTCGGTATTTTTGCCGAACCAATGCTTGATTCATTTGTCTTTTTGAAGTAAGTGCGCGATAATTTGTCCTGGAGGTTTTGACGAACAGTTCGTCGGAACATTTTTTGTTCTTTGCACAAATGAGGAGACAGTGATGAAAAAACGAAATGCCCGCAGTGTTTGTTGGTTGTGCAGTTTGCTGGTATCGGTGTCAATGACTAGTGGTCAGATGGCTGCTCCAGCGACCACTTTTTCTTGGCCGGTTGATTCAAATTACCATTCTGATTTCGGTCCTTTTCTTAACTTTGGTAATTTCCAAAAATATCACCTTGGCGAGGATTGGAATGCGACTGATGGTCAAGATTTCGGCGAACCGGTTTATGCCGTCGCTAACGGTAAAGTTGTTGATCTGCAGAATATAAATCAGCCCGATCCTTGGGGTAAAGTGATAGTCATTGAACACATTCTGTTCAATGGTCAAAAACTTTATTCGCTCTACGCCCATCTTGAAGATCTCTACGTTGTCAAGGGAACAGTTGTTGCCATAGGCGAACAAATCGGCACCATCGGAGACGCCAATGGTTATTATGGACCGCAAAATAATAGCGGCCCGCATTTGCACTTTGAGATTCGTAATGATCCTAGGTGGCGCGACGCGCCGCAAGGTTATACCCGCTCACCCCTTGATCTTAAAGTAGCCCGCCGCTTCAAAAATCCATCGCTCTTTATTGACGACCGAATTGGTTTGCAATCAGTCCCGCTCGCGGCCGGCAACTGGACGGCGATCAATCCGAAAGTTAATAGTTCGTCGGCTTTGCTTTTTATCACTTCCGGCCAGCGAACTATGACTTACAATCAGGCGGTGGCCGAAAAGTTGGTTGACGCCAAAATCCAATACCGTTGGCTTGGTGATTGGACCTGGAAGAACCTGGTAATCACTGAAATGAATTGTTTCAGTACTACCGAGTACCGCTTTCGCGCGAAGAAGTCCGGTGTGACTCTGAATTTAATTCTGCCCGGTCATAACTTTCAAGCCGCGCGCGCGGTGCAAGACATCATCTGGTTTGCTTCAATTAATCCGAATTTCCATTCTTGCCAACCGGAAACGATTGAAAGTTTCAGTGCCAATGATGAGCGGTTTGATTTTCGCCAACTGACCTGCGATTATCAACACCCGCATCACAATACGACCACGACCGCCATTCCGGTTCGTCATGCCACTAACTGGAAATATCCGTTATTCCGATTTATTTCCTACTATGATCCGGAGACAGAAGTTTGGAGTGAGTGGTTGGAATTAGCGCCCGGTCAACTTGATCCATAAATCTCTTCACCCTCTCTTTGTTAGTAGAATCCGCCCCGCGCGCCAGTCGCCGGGGCTTTTTCTTTGTGTATAATTAGAAATAATGGCAAAAGATTTTGAAGTTTGGCTGGCCGGATTGATTGTAATCGCGCTGGGCGTTCACTACACCGGCGCGGCGCCGAAAGTTTTGGCCGATTGGTTAATACTGGCCGCGGCTTTGTTCGGCACGGCGCCGGTACTCGTCAGCGCCGCGCGCCAGCTTTGGCGCCGTGAAATTTCAATGGATCTGCTTGCTTCGGTCGCGTTAATTTTTTCGCTCTTAAGTCAAGAGTGGACATCGGCCGCTTTCATCGCCTTAATGTTGGTCGCCGCGCGTTTTTTACAAAAAATTACCGAGCGCCAAGCGGAGCGAAGTATTAAAAGTTTGCTTAAGTTGCGGCCGAATTTAGCCAATCGAATTAACCGCGGTCAATTAGAAACAGTGTCAATCAATCAATTATCGGCTGGCGACACAATCATTGTTGATTTAGGGGAAAGAATTCCGGTGGACGGCGTCATTAGTTCGGGCGCAATCACGGTTGACGAGTCGTCGCTTACCGGCGAATCGCTACCGGTGGAAAAAAATATCGGCGCTAAAGTTTTTAGTTCGACCATCCTAGTTTCCGGCAGCGCCCAGATCATTGTTGAAAAAATTGGTCGCGACACGACTTTGGAAAAAATCATCGCGCTGGTGGAATCGGCCGGCCAACATAAACCGCGTTACCAAACTATCGGTGAACGATTTGGAAAAATTTATTTAATCGGCATTTTTTTGGTTTCCGGTTTGGTTTTTTATCTGACGCAAAATACTTCGCTGGTGTTATCAATCGTGCTGGTGGTTTGCGCCGACGACGTCGCCGTGGCCGTGCCGCTCGCGTATTTAGCCGCGACCCGGGCCGCCGCGCGGCGCGGCGTGATCATCAAAGGCAGTAATTATTTGGAGGCGCTCGGCGATGTGACCACAATCGTTTTTGATAAAACCGGCACTTTGACGACCGGACAATTGCAATTGGTGGAAATTGTTCCGCTGGCGCCTTGGACCAAACATAACATCTTGGCTTACGGCGGCGCGCTGGCCGAACAATCCAAACACCCGATTGCGAAAGCCGTCGTCGCTTACGCGCAAGCGGAAAAAATTCAATTGGCCTTGGCCGAGCGCGTGGAAGAGCTCGGCGGTTTGGGTTTAGTCGGCGCCAGCGGCGGCCAAGAAATTATTTTCGCGCGCGGCGCCTTAATGACGGCCAGAAATATTCGCGGTTTTGAATTATTGCAATCGGAAATTGACCGCTTGGAAAACGAAGGAAAGAGTCTGACTTATCTCGCGATTAACAATAAACTTGCCGGTCTATTGGCTTTTACCGACCAGATTCGGCCGGAAACAAAAAAAACGATTGATCAATTGCATCAATTAGGCATCAGGCGCACTGTAATGTTGACGGGCGACAACCAACGGGTGGCCAAAACCGTCGCCAACGCCAGCGGTATTAAAGAAGTTCACTCGCAACTTTTGCCCGGGCAAAAAGTTGAACATCTAAAACATTATTTGACCACCGACCGGACGGTGGCGATGGTGGGCGACGGCATCAATGACGCCGCGGCTTTGCGCGGCGCGACGGTCGGTATCGTCCTCGGCGCCATCGGTTACGACGTAGCGATTGAGTCGGCCGATATTGTTTTGATGCGCGATCAGATTTCTAAAATTCCCGAATTAATTAAATTGGCGCGGTTTGTAAAACGGATTGCGTTGCAAGATTTTGTTTTGTGGGGCATTTCCAACATTCTTGGTTTAAGTTTGGTTTTCAGCGGGGTGATCGGGCCGGCCGGCGCCGCGGCTTACAATTTCATCACTGATTTTTTCCCATTG
This sequence comes from Patescibacteria group bacterium, assembly GCA_038058475.1. Classification (GTDB taxonomy): domain Bacteria; phylum Patescibacteriota; class Minisyncoccia; order Phycocordibacterales; family JACOZG01; genus JACOZG01. The sequence continues at coordinate 28,931 of JBBUAW010000007.1, forward strand.
TTTAATTCTTTGCGCGCCGGCCGAAAACAACATGGCAAAAATTCTTGACGGCCGAATCGTTCAAGCGGAAATCAAAAAAACGCTGATGGCGGCGCGGCGGCGTTTATTATTTGAACCGCAATTGGTGATTATCCAGGTTGGCGCTCGACCGGAATCAAATTTATACATTGAACGGAAACAAAAATTTGGCGAGGAAATCGGCGTGAAAGTTACTCGCGCGCGTTATGCGGAAAAAATCACCGAAACCAAATTAATCTCGGCGATTAAAAATTTTAACGCCGATCCGACCGTGCAGGGGATCATCGTGCAATTACCCCTGCCGCGTCACTTACCACCGGCGCCGATTTTGAATGCCGTTGATTTGGCCAAAGATGTAGACGGACTAGCGGCCGGCAGTAACTTTCAATCGGCCACCGCGCGCGCAGTTTTAACTTTATTAGATTATTATAATTTTCCGCTGGCCGGACGGAAAGTGACGGTGGTGGGACGCTCGACGCTGGTGGGCAAACCGATCGCCTTGGCCTGTCTGAAGGTCGGCGCGACCGTAACGATTGGCCATCAGCAAACGAAAAATTTAAGCATGATAACTAAACGGGCTGACATTTTAATCGTGGCCACCGGCGCCGCTGGTTTAATTACTAAAAATTATGTGCGGCCGGAGCAAGTGGTAATTGATGTGGGGATTAATGTTGTTGATAATCAAAAACAAAAAAGAAAAATTATCGGCGATGTGACGTTTGCCGAAGTGGCGAAAATTGTCCGGGCGATCTCGCCGGTGCCGGGCGGCGTCGGACCTCTGACGATTGCTTGTCTCTTTGAAAATTTATTGAGCACCTGCACAAAAAATCCCGCCGATTAACTAGACGGGATAGTGATTGACGGTTGATAAAATAATCATCAATTAAGAACAAAAAAACTGATGATACTGACTGTTGCCGAAACAATTAGGGCGATAACGGAAAGGACATTGCCGCCTTTTAAGGCAATATTATTTGTAGACATCGATCAAACTCCTTTGGTTAGTTGTTCCAGTCTAATCCAGTCTAAATTTAACATAAAATTGTTTTTTAAACAAAGAAATCCCTCACCCAACAATTAAGTTAGGTGAGGGATTGTGTCAACTAATCAGTGTTCAGTAGTGTTCGGTCAGCTGACCGCTGGCTCGAACTTCGGTTCGCGCCGGCGGCGAATCAACATCGCAGCCATGCCGACGCCGAGCAACGACAAGGTCGCGGGCTCGGGGACGATCACGCCGGAAACTGAAATATGACCGTCCCAACCGTTGAGAGTAAACCATTCCGGCGCCGGCGGTGACGACGGCGACCAGTAATTCTGATTGAAACTGGCAGAAGAATTAGTTACTCGGCCGCCAATCACATAAAAGTTCGCAAAGGCGTTTGTCCACAATTCTTTTTCGCCGCCCGGCTGACGAACCCAATAATTATAATTGGTGTTCGCGTCATAGGAAAGAGAAAACACTGGTCTTCCCCCGACATAAGGCCAAGGGTCGGCGTCCACGAACGAGTATTCGTCAATCGACAAACGGCCGTTCACCGACGGCCCTTGATTGTCCGTCGGAAATTCACCCGGATCTTCGGCAAACGACCCGTGCATATAGATCGAAGCCGAAAATCTGCCGATTACCCCATCGTTCGGATTGTCGTCGGGATAAAGATCAACGCTTCCCGATATTTCCGATACCAGTAAACCGTTGCCGTTGACCGAACCCCAACCGCGAACATCGTCATGACCGCTACTCGCGTAGCCGTTACCAATATTACGGCTACCTCCGCCACCGCCACCACCACCGGGCGGCACCGTCGGAACAGGCGGTAGAACCGGGCCAGCCGAAGCCAACCCCCAATTCCCCAACAGCACTAATGCGACTGCGACCATAACCGTCATCAGACTCCATTTCGCTTTCATTGTTATTCTCCCAACTGACAATGACCAGAAAACGGCTTAACCACGGTGGGAAAGCCTACAATTGCTATGCTAGCAGAAATCAAATAATTTGTCAAACTTTGGTAATCATCATAATGCTGTTATGATTAGCCGATGTCTAACCAACAAAAAATTATTCTCTCCGGCGTCAAGCCCACCGGCCGGCCGCACATCGGCAATTATTTCGGCGCAATGAAGCAATTCGTTGATCTTCAAGAAAATTACGAGTCTTACATTATGATTGCCGACTACCACGCGTTAACGAGCATTACCGGCGCGGCGGCACTCGCTCAAGATATTTTTGAAGTGGCGGTTGATTATTTAGCGATTGGTCTGGATCCGGCGCGCGCGGTAATTTTTCAGCAATCGGCCGTGCTGGAGCATACTGAACTGGCTTGGATTTTTAATTGTTTGACGACGATGCCGTATCTCGCCCGCGCCCACGCTTACAAAGACGCGCTGGCGAAGGATAAAGAGATTAATGTCGGTGTTTTTGCCTATCCGTTATTGATGGCGGCGGATATTTTACTCTATGACGCCGACGCGGTGCCGGTGGGGTTGGACCAAAAACAACATGTGGAAATCGCCCGCGACACGGCCGAAAAATTTAATCGTTTGTTCGGCGAAACTTTCAAACTGCCAGCACCGTTGATTTTGGACGAAGTTAAGACCGTCATCGGTTTGGACGGCCAAAAAATGTCCAAGAGTTATCGCAATACCATCCCGTTGTTTGCGACCGAACGGGAATTGAAGCAATTGGTAATGAGCGTCAAAACTGATTCCAAAGGGGAAACGGAACCGAAAAATCCGGAAGAATGCAACGTGTTCGCTTTGCATCGGCTTTTCTCCGAAACGGATTTGCCGGAACTGAAACGACGTTACGTCAAAGGTGAAATCGGTTATCGGGAGTCAAAAGAAATTTTATTCAAAAATATGAATGCTTATTTGGCGCCTTTGCGCGAGAAACGAGCGGGGATTGCCGCCGACCGCGATCGCGTTCTGGAAATTCTCCGCGCCGGTGGGGAAAAAGCGCGAGCGCGAGCGAGCGCCAAGATGGCGGCGGTGAGACAAAAGATTGGAGTGGAGTTAAAATTTTAAATATTTATGCAAAACCGCACTTTGATTAAAGATTTGAAAAATAAGGTCGGCGAGACGGTGACGCTCGCCGGTTGGGTGGACGCGCGGCGGGATCACGGTAAATTGATTTTTTTGGATTTGCGGGAGGCCACGGGGAAAGTGCAAATGGTCGCTCTTCCTAATCATACCGAAGTGCATCAAGTTGCCGCCACGTTGCGAAACGAATGGGTGATTAAGGTTACCGGTCAAGTCAATAAACGACCGCTGAAAATGATCAATCCCGACTGGCCGAACGGCGATTTGGAAATTGAAATTTTGACGTTGGAAATTTTGAACGAAGCGACGCCACCGGCGATTCCCGTTGATTCCGACGGCTGGGAGATTGGCGAGGAAAATCGCTTAAAGTTTCGTTATCTTGATTTGCGCCGCCCGCGCTTGCAAAAAAATCTTCGCTTTCGACACCGCTTAATAAAATTTATCCGCGATTATTTGTCCGAACGGGAATTCATTGAAGTGGAGACGCCGATTTTGACTAAAACGACGCCGGAGGGCGCGCGGGATTATCTCGTGCCGGCGCGACTTTATCCGGGCAATTTTTACGCTTTACCGCAATCGCCCCAACAATACAAACAACTTTTGATGGTGGCGGGGGTGGAAAGATATTTTCAAATCGCTCGTTGTTTCCGCGACGAGGATACGCGCGGCGACCGCCAACCAGAATTTACGCAACTGGATTTGGAAATAGCCTTTGCGGCCCAAGAAGAAGTAATGAGATTGAATGAAGAATTACTCATCGCTTTGGTCCAAAAATTATCGCCGGAAAAAAAGATTTTACAAATTCCGTTTCCGCGATTGACTTACCGCGAAGCGATGGAAAAATACGGCACCGACCGGCCGGATTTGCGGCCGGCTGCTTCCGCGGCTGATGAGAATAAAACCATTCTGGCTTTTTGTTGGGTCATTGATTTTCCGTTTTTTGAGAAAGATGAGAAAGAAAATTGGATTTTTACTCACAATCCATTTTCGGCGCCAAAATCAGAATTTTTGGAATCATTGATTAAAAAAGAAAAAATCGGCGAAATTATCACCAGCCAATATGACATTACCCTAAACGGTTTTGAGATTGGCGGCGGCAGTCTTCGCAATCATCGGCCGGAAAATCTAAAATCGGTGTTGGAAATTTTGGGCCATAATCATAATGATATTCAAACTAATTTCGGCCACATGCTTCAAGCGTTGGCCTCCGGCGCACCGCCGCACGGCGGCATCGCGTGGGGATTAGATCGATTAATCAGCCTTTTGGCGAACGAACCGAATATCCGCGAAGTAATCGCGTTCCCGAAAACCGGCGAGGGACGAGACTTAATGATGAACGCGCCGGCGCCGGCGACCGCTGAACAACTTAAAGAATTATGGCTGAAAAGTTTGCGGTAAGAGTCGGCGAGTTTGAGGGACCTTTGCCGCTGTTACTTGAGCTGGTGGAGAAAAAACGATTATCCATCAGTCGAATATCGCTCGCTGAAGTGGCGGATGATTTTTTGAATTATGTCCGCGGATTGGAACAACCATCCAAATCTTTGCTGGCCGAATTTATCGTGATTGCTTCCACACTGATGTTGATTAAATCAATTTCTCTTCTGCCGTCGCTGACGCTGAAACAAGAAGAGAACGAGGAGATCGGCGATTTGGAACGTCGGCTGAAACTTTATGAAATTATCCGCGACGCCGCCGTCGGTCTGCGCGCGCGATGGGGACGACAAATGATTTTTTATCCGGAATCGCGGCGACTGAAAACCGTTGTCTTTTCGCCGACCGCCGAACTTACCGTTGGCAATCTGTTAGCCACGATGAATAATTTAATTCAATCGTTGCCGCTCGCCGTTGAAAAATTACCATCGCTGGCCATCAGAAAAATCGCCAGTTTGGAAGAAACGATTAAAGATTTAACCAAGCGGATTCAGATGTCTTTGCGGATGAATTTCAGCGATTTTGTGAAAAATAAACAAGAAAAGACTAATATCATCGTTAGTTTTTTGGCTTTGTTGGAGCTCTGCAAACGGGGTTTAGTGGAAGTTGAACAGGGGAATCATTTGGCCGACATTAAAATTGAAACGAAAATGGCCGGCCTGCCTCATTATGATATAATCTGAAAAATCATGGCCGCTATTTTAGAACAACAATTGGAAGCACTGCTTTTTTGGCAGGCGTCGCCGCAGAGCGTCAAACAATTAGCGACGGCTTTATCTGTCAGTGAAGAAGAAGTTCGTTCCAGTTTGACTCGTTTGGAACAAACATTAGCCGGCCGCGGCCTTAGACTGGTCGCCAAAGATAACGAATTTACTTTGGGTACCGCACCGGAATTCGGAGAATTATTTGAACGGCTGGCCAAGGACGAATTGAAAGCCGATCTCGGCCGCGCCGGATTGGAAACTTTAACCATCATTTTGTATCGCGGTCCGATCGCGAAGTCGGGAATTGATTATTTGCGCGGAGTTAATTCCGGTTTTACTCTCCGGCAATTGCTAATTCGCGGATTAATTGAAAAAATTCCCAATCCTCAATCTGCCCGCAGTTCGCTTTATCGGTCGACTTTTGACTTAATGTCGCTTTTGGGTTTGACGCAATTGTCGGAGTTGCCGGAATTTGAAACGATTAAGAAAAAAATTGATGATTTTTATCATGTCAACAACGAAACCGCGACGGCAGCCAATCAGTAAGACATATGAGCGGCTGGTGCTGGCCAGCACGATTTTTTTTATTGTTCTGGCTGTCTGGACTGCCGATTGGTCAGTGTTCAAATTTAAGACAACACCCCCGATCAATACGCTAAACCGGATTGAAAAATCAATTCCACCGATTAATCCGTTTGAAAATTTGACGCTCGAGGCCCAAGCGGTCTTGGTTTTTTATCCGGATGAAGAAAAAATAATTTTTGCCAAAAATGCCGACCACCCTTTACCTATTGCTTCATTGACTAAAATAATGGCGAGCTTGGCCGCCGAGCGCATTTTAACTCCCGAGTCAACGATTCAATTTATGAATCGGCCTTGGCGATTGGCAAATTTAACGGATTATCTTCTGGTCTCGTCATCCAACGCCGCCGCGGCGGCGTTAGCCGCCGCGGCAGAGAAGAACGATGATCCGCAAAATCGGTTGGTCAATGAAATGAATGCCCAAGCCGCGGCGATCGGTTTGACGACGACTCATTTTAACAATCCCACCGGTCTTGACTCAATCGCCGGCGAACCGGGGGGCGTCGGCTCGGCTTATGATGTCGCCAAATTGCTCGTCTATATTTTAAAAAATCGGCCGGATTTATTGACTGCCACTCGCTATCCAGAAGTCGAGGTGGCAGCGACGGATGGCTTTCGCTATCATTTAGTCAACACCAACGAAATTATCGGTGAAATTCCCGGTCTCCTGGCTTCCAAAACCGGCTATACTGATTCGGCCCAGGGGAATCTGGCGATAATTTTCGACCGCGGTCTTAATCAACCGGTGGTGTTGGTGGTGCTTGGTTCAAGTGTGGCCGGTCGTTTCCAAGACATTAAAAATTTAATCGCCGCCGTTTATGATTATTGATGTTTTTAAAGTTTTTACGCCGAGTCTGATCGCCTTTTTTGTCGGTTTGGCGATCACCCCGTTTTTAACTCACTATCTTTATAAATACAAATTATGGAAGAAGAAGGCCGGCAAAATCGCCCCGGACGGCCGCGAGACGCCGATTTTCAATCAGCTGCATCAAACGCGAGAAGTCGGCACGCCGCGTTTGGGCGGAATTATTATTTGGGTCAGTACGATTTTAAGCATTTTTGGTTTTTGGCTCCTGGCTAAATTTTTCCCGACGGAATTGACAACCAAATTAAATTTTTTCAGCCGCAATCAAACTTGGCTGCCGCTTTTCACTTTGATGGCCGGTTCGTTGGTCGGTTTGATTGATGATATTTTAGAAATTATGGGCAGTGCAATCAATCGCGCCGTGCCGCGCGGCGGTTTGCCCTTTCGCCAACGTCTCATTTTAGTCACTTTATTGGGATTAATCGGCGCTTGGTGGTTTTATTATAAACTCGGCTTATCCACGATTGACATTCCGTTTTGGGGAGAATTAACAATCGGTTGGTTAATCATTCCTTTTTTCGTCGCCGTGATGATTTTCCTCTTTTCCAGCGGTGTAATTGACGGTTTAGACGGTTTAGCTGGCGGCGTGATGGCTATCATCTTCGGCGCTTATTCAGGCATCGCTTTTTTTCAAAATCAAATTGACTTGGCGGCTTTTTCGGCGGTCATCACCGGCAGTATCTTGGCTTTTCTTTGGTTTAATATTCCGCCGGCGCGATTTTATATGTCGGAAACCGGTATTTTAGGATTAACTACCACCTTGACGATCATTGCCTTTTTAACAAAGTCAGTGGTGGTCTTGCCGATCATCGCTTTTCCGCTATTTGCCACGGCCGCGAGCAATATCCTTCAATTATGGTCAAAAAAATTTAGGCACGGCCGGAAAATTTTTCTCGTCGCGCCGTTGCATCATCATTTTGAGGCCCTGGGCTGGCCGCCGGCCAAAGTGGTAATGCGTTATTGGGTGATCGGCGTAGTCGCGGCGATCATCGGAATGATTATTACTCTCATCGGCCGCTGATGATGCACCGCCGAGTTCTCAACCGCCGTTTCTTTTTTTTCATTCTGGCGTTGGCGCTCGGCGGTTTTTTTATTTTTTTATCGGCGTCTTTAGGTTTACTTAATCGCGGGGGCGCCAGTTACGGCCGCGTGATTTTGAAGCAATTATTAATATTGATTGGAGCGATTGGTCTGATGCTGATGGCCGCTAATTTTGATTATCACCGTCTGCGACGTTGGGCCCTGCCGATTTTTCTTGTGGCCCTAGCCGTCAGTCTACTGGTTTTTGTTCCCGGATTGGGTTTTTCTTCCGGCGGCGCCAGACGCTGGCTGTCAATCGGGACGCAGACTTTCCAGCCGTCGGAATTATTAAAACTCGGTTTCATTATTTATTTGGCCGCCTGGTTGACGCGAACCAATGTCCAGTTGACCAGTTGGGCCTCCGGTTTCTTGCCCTTCGTGTTATTGATGGGCGTAACCGGCGCGACTCTGATTGCCGAACCTGACCTCGGCACTTTTTCAGTTTTAGCCGTTTCGGCTCTAGTAATGTTTTTTGTGGCCGGTGGCCATTGGCGCCAACTTTTATTGATTTCTGTTTTGGGTTTGATTCTCATCGGTGGCACGATTGCCGCCAAACCATATGCTCGAGAACGAATTTTAACTTTTATTCATCCCCAAGAAAATCTTTTAACTTCTTCTTATCAACTTAACCAATCATTGATCGCTATCGGTTCCGGCGGTTGGTTGGGTCGCGGGTTAGGCCGGAGCATTCAAAAATTTAACTATTTGCCAGAACCGATCGGCGATTCTATTTTTGCCGTGGCGGCGGAAGAATTTGGTTTATTTGGCGGTCTGTCGATTATTTTGATTTTTATTATTTTTGCCTGGTGGGGATTGGCGTTGGCGGCCCAAGCTTCCGATCGATTCGGGCGCGTTCTGATTACCGGCATCATTGTCTTAATCGCCACTGGGGCTTTTGTTAATATTGCTTCAATGCTTGGTCTTTTGCCTTTAACCGGTATTCCTTTAATTTTTATCAGCCATGGCGGTAGTTCGCTTCTGTTTTCCTTGCTCGGTTGTGGTATTATTTTGAATGTCGGTAGATTTGCTTTAAAATCTTAATTATGAAAATTGTTTTTACCGGCGGCGGTACGGGCGGACATTTTTATCCTATTATCGCGGTGGCGGAAGAAATTAACGCGATTATCAAGGAACGCAAGTTGATTAACGTTAAACTTTATTATTTTTCCGATACACCATACGATGAACCAGCTTTGTTTGAAAATAATATTCAATTTCAACGCGTCCGTTCAGGTAAACGGCGGCGTTATTTTTCATTTTTGAATTTTTTTGATTTCTTTAAGATTTTCTGGGGCACCTTAACGGCCCTGATTAAACTTTATTTCATTTATCCGGATGTTGTTTTCAGTAAGGGCGGTTATGCCAGCGGACCGACCGTATTGGCGGCGCGTTTGTTACGGATTCCGATTTTTATTCATGAATCGGATTCCCGCCCGGGACGGGCGAATCTTTGGGCCGGTCGTTTTGCCAAACGAATTGCTTTGTCTTACGCCGAAGCGGCTGAATTTTTTAAACCGAAACAGCAAAAAATCATCGCGGTTACCGGCAATCCCGTGCGCCACAATTTGCGTTATCCTTTGAGTCAGGGCGCGCGGGAATTTTTAGGTTTGGAAGAGAATATCCCGATTATTTTAATTGTTGGCGGTTCGCAGGGAGCAGAAATTATTAACGAAGTGGCGGTAGACGCTCTGCCGACCTTGATTGAACGTTACGGTATAATTCACCAGGTCGGAGCGGCTAACCTAAGCGCGGTGGAAAAACGGTCGCGGATCGTGCTGGAAAATAACAAACTGGCCGGGCGTTATAAATTATTTGCTTTTCTCAACCCTTCGGCGATGCGGATGGCCGCCGGCGCGGCGGCATTGGTGGTGTCGCGCGCCGGTTCAATTGTTTTTGAAATTGCTGCTTGGCGGATTCCAGCAATTCTGGTGCCGATTCCGGAAGCAATCAGTCATGATCAACGTTCCAACGCTTTCACTTACGCGCGCGGCGGCGCGGCGGTGGTGATTGAGCAAAATAATTTTCTGCCGACAGTCTTAGTGTCGGAAATCAACCGCTTGATCGGCCAGCCGCAACTATTGGAAACAATGCGCGCGGCCGCCGGCCGTTTCGCCAAACCGCAAGCCGCGCGCCTGATTGCCGATGAGTTGATGAATATCGCCTTGAGTCACGAATGATGAGTGTCGGGGGAAATTCCTCCCGGCAGTCTAGATTTTAAAAAAAGGCCCCTCCCGCACGATTGGGAGGGGCGAATGTGGCGAGATGTAGCGAGACAAAACCTGAAACAATTTCATTTTTCCACTCAAAACTGTGAACGCGAGGCAGCAAGATGGCGTCGGGACACCTCTTTTCTTTTGTACAATGTTGATTGATTTGAATCTGGTGGTTATATCGAGAGTGATGCCGGTGAGGCTGACAACCTCGTTTAAGCGCTACTTTTTATCCTCGGTTATTCACCCAGGTTCACGCAACCGATTTTCAATCATCTCCGTCGGCTTTTTCAAACCAGATATTGAAACAACCAGACGTCAATCAACTCCACTATTAGTATATATGGATAAGTTTTTGTGTCAAACAAAAAGGACGCCGTCTGTTTGGATATTGGTCCGGGCAGGATGGCGTCCGACTTACTAAACGAGCTCGATGTTTTGGTTGATTTCCTAAAAATCTTGTTGGTTGCTACAATAAACGGATTATGTCAGTCATTGTGCGATTTGCGCCGAGTCCGACCGGGCCGTTGCATCTTGGTGGCGCGCGGACGGCGCTGTTTAACTATCTTTTTGCCAAAAAAGCCGGCGGGAAAATCTATCTGCGGATTGAAGACACTGACCGCGAGCGGTCCAAACCGGAATTTGAACAAAATATTTTTGACAGTCTCAATTGGCTCGGTTTGAAATTTGATAATTCGGAGCCGATTCGCCAATCGGCGCGCAGTGAAGTTTATCAAAAGGTTTTGACTCAATTAATTTCCACCGGCGCGGCTTATATCTCAAAAGAAGAAAACCAAGCGGGGAGCGATGAAAATAAAAGAAGCGAGGTCGTCCGTTTTAAGAATCCGAACCAGACAATTTCTTTCGTTGATTTGATTCGCGGCGAAATTACTTTTGATACCAAAGAATTAGGCGATTTTGTGATTGCCAAAAGTTTAACCGAACCGCTTTACCATTTAGCCGCGGTCGCCGACGATATTGAAATGGGAGTCACACAGGTAATTCGGGGCGAGGACCATATTTCCAACACTCCGCGGCAAATTTTATTGATTGAGGCGCTTGGCGCCGCGCGGCCGACCTACGCTCACATTCCGCTGATTTTAGCCCCGGACCGGTCAAAATTATCCAAAAGGCACGGCGCCGTATCAGTTACCGAATATCGCGCGCGGGGTTATTTACCGGAAGCGCTGGTTAATTATTTAGCGTTACTCGGTTGGAACCCGGGTACGGCCGAAGAAATTTTTTCGCTTGATGAATTGGTTCAACGGTTTTTGCTCGCCAAAGTCCAGAAAGCCGGCGCAATTTTTGATTTGGTAAAATTGAATTGGCTGAATCGGGAATATTTGAAACGATTGCCGGACGAAATTTTAATCAATCAAGCGCCGCCGGAAATTGACGAAAAAATTGTTCGTAAAATTATGCCCCTGATCAAAGAACGGCTAACCATTTTAACCGACTTAAAACAATTGCTTGGCGAAAGAGGGGAATTTAATTATTTTTTTCAACCACCAGCTTACGGTCTAGAGTTGTTAAAAAATCAGAAGCATTTTAAAAAATTATCCGAATTAATTAACTCTGTGGGTAATCGTGATGATGATTTTACCGCCGAAAAAATAAAAGCGAAAATCATGCCTTATGCCGATCAAGAGGGGAGAAGTGAGGTTTTGTGGCCTTTTCGGGCGGCTTTGACTGGTCGGGAAAAATCACCCGACCCGTTCACAGTGGCGGCGATTTTGGGAAAGGAGGAAACCTTAAAACGTTTGGTGTATGCCGAGAATCTGGTTTAAACTATTTTTTGTCTTTTTTTTATTGTGGGCGGCGGGCGCCGCGCGCGCGGCGACGTTGGATGATATTCGCAGCCGCATCAGTGATCACAACGCGGAGATTAGAAAATTGGAAACACAAATCAACGCTTACCAAAAAGAATTACAAACAATCGGTCAAACTAGCCGAAGTCTACAGGGCGAAATTGCCCGATTGGAAACGACGCGCAAAAAATTAGCGACGGACATTCAAGTCACCGAGCAAAAGATTGCCAAAACCGATTTGACGATTGATCAATTGACGCTGGAAATCGGCGATAAAGATCAGACTCTGGCGCGCCGCCGCGCCGCCACCGAAGAAAGTTTGAGACAATGGCGCCAATTGCAGGATTTATCGCCACTAGAAGTCATTTTGCGCTACGATCATTTTTCGGATATTTTAACCGAGCTCGGCGCTTTGACGGCCTTTCAGCGCCAATTGGAACAAGATATTTTTTTAGTCTCAAAATTAAAAGATGAATTGGAAACTACTCGCTTAGCGACGGAAACTGAACGAAAAAATTTGGCGGCCCTGAAAATTCGTTTGGCTGACCAGCGGCAAATTGCCCAAGAAAATCAAACCGCCAAAGACCAATTATTGAAACAGACGAAAAATCAGGAAGTTAATTATAAAAAATTATTGACTGAAACGGTGGCTCGGAAAGAGGCGTTTGAGAAAGAATTGACCGATTTGGAATCCCAGTTGCGGATTTATGTTGATTTAAGTAAATTACCACCCGCTGGGAAGGGTTTACTCCGTTGGCCGCTGCAAAATATTTTTATCACTCAAGAATTTGGTAAAACCGTCGCCGCTAAACGACTCTATGTTTCCGGTACCCATAACGGCGTGGATTTTCGGGCGAGTGTTGGCACGCCGGTAGCGGCGGCTAGCTCCGGTTTGGTGAAAGGAACAGGGGACACCGATTTGGTTTGCCGCGGCGCCTCATACGGCAAATGGGTGCTGATTGAACATCCAAATGGTTTAAGCACGATTTACGGTCATCTTTCACTTATTAAAGCCGTTGCCGGTCAGACGGTAACCACCGGTGAAGTTATTGGTTATAGCGGCCAAACCGGCTATTCCACCGGACCGCATTTGCATCTCTCGGTGGTGGCCACTCAAGGTTTGCGTTTGGATACTTATAATTTCAAATCCTGCGCCGCCGCGAAAATTACGATGCCCCTAGCCGATCCAAGCGCTTATCTGGATCCGTTGCTTTACTTGTAAAATGGGGGAGTTAAGATTTATAATTAATCCAATGAAAAATTTAAATCAACATTCAAGTCAACCAAATAAATCCGCCGGTTTGATTAAAATTTTATTGTTCTTAATCCTGATAGTTGTCTTGTTAACCTACTTAAAAATTGATCTGAGACAATTAGTGGACACTTACTGGTCAAAAATTTTTTGATAGACAAACAAATCGGAATATGCTAGCCTTAAGATAGGAATTGATAAGTTGTTTAGGTTGAATCAGTTCCATCCTTAATTATCAAGCTATTTTGACAAACTAGGCAAGAAATTGTCTAGTTTTTTAATGCCATTTTTACTTTAACCAAAATCGGCTTAACCGGACTTTTAGCCGTGGCTCAATTAAGCTCGCCGCCGATCACTTCAGTTACGACTACAACCACCGTGCCATTGGCACCAGTTGAATCAGTAATCAAATCAGATTCATTTGAACTAGCCGTCACGGTAATTGATTTGACGACTAATCAAACGATTAGTCCAACGATTGAAGTTCATTCGGCGCCGCCGGAAATGACTATTCCGGAATTGATTGAAAAAACCAGCCGCGATTACGACCTTGATCCGCGGTTAGCTTTAGCGGTGGCTAAGTGCGAAAATAATTTCAAACACTATAATCAAGATGGTGAGGTTTTGCGCGGTCGAGCTAATCGTTATGATGTCGGTATTTTTCAAATCAATGAACAATATCACTTGGCGAAGAGTCGCGAGTTAGGTTTTGATATTTACACGCCGGATGGCAACATTGAATATGCGGTTTGGTTAATGAAAACCTCCGGTCGCGCGCCTTGGGTTTGGAGTCAACCGTGCTGGAGCAAAGAGGTTTAATGCGCAAAAGATATATTGTGCGACATACCCTTACGGATCGGGCGAGCTCTATAATCCAGGACAATTAGCGGCCGGAGTATACCCCGCTCGCCTAGCGTCTTCAACAGTGGTAAACCAAACTTTATTTTCTTCTTTAATCCGAACCGCCCCCGGACACCAAGGATAATGGTATTTAGTGCCGTTTTTTGAGCCGACAAATGTACTATTGACCGAAGAAGCGGATTGGCGTTGATTATTCGTAGTTAACCCCATTGTTGTCGTGGCTAAATTATCAATCTCAATCCTAATTGGCTCCCTCGCCTCTTTTAGTTTAGTCAGACGTCCTAAACCGAAACTTAAGCCAGCGATCAAGAAAAAATTAACGATTACCACCCCGCCTTTTCGGCGGATAAGTCCAGACTTGATTTTTTCCCAATAATTTTTTAGACTGATAGGACTTAATATATGGCTCATAGAAAAGCGGGCGGTACCGCTAAAAATTTACGCGATTCCCAGCCGAAGTTTTTAGGCATTAAGCTTTTTGACGGCGAACTAGCCGGTCCCGGCGCGATTATTCTGCGTCAGCGGGGAACAAATTTTCTACCCGGAAAAAACACCGGTCTTGGTCGCGATCACACTATTTTCGCATTGAAAGCCGGCCGCGTCCAGTTCCGCACTCGCCGAAAAACCGGTTACGATTCTGGTGTGCGAAAAATCAAAGAAGTTTCGATTATTTAGTTTTTTCTTCTTCCGGCGTAATTTTGATTTTAATTATTCCTTCACCGCCGCCACTGGAAATTTTTAAATCATAATCGCCGACGGCTTTAATCGGCCGAATGAGTTCCAACCAATCCGGTTCAAGCTCAATTTTGGTTTCTTTTTTGATTGCTTCAATAATTGCCAATCGATCAATTCCTTCAAATAAATGACCTTGTTCATTGGCTTTGGCTTCAATGGTGATAACCGTCTTACCGGTATTCAATTGGCCGATCAGTTCAACAGCTTTGGTTCTTAATTTGCCACGCCGATTCTCGTCTTGTTGTTTTAGCAATTCAACGCGTTGGCGCGCCGCGCGATCGGCCACTAAGGCCAGACCGCTTGGCAAAAGATGATTTCGCGCGTAACCGCCGGTAACATTTTTCACTTCAAATTTTTTTCCCACTCCCCGCACATCACCCAAAAGGACGATTTTCATGGGTCTAATCTTACTTGATTCCCCTATCGCCGCCTACTTGACAGAATTGAGAATTTCAATCGCTTTGTTTAATTGCGGGTCAAAATCAGGTTGACTTCCCGACCCCTCATCTTTTTTTGGCCGCTTAACAATTACCTGTGGCGTTAGGCCGTTATCCGATAAACTTTGCCCTTTGGGCGTATACCACTTAGCGATAGTAATCTTTATTGAACTGTCATCTGTCACTTTGACCAATTCCTGCACCGAGCCTTTGCCGAAAGTTTTCTCCCCCACCAACACCGCTTTGCCATATTCAGAAAGAGCGCCAGCTAAAATTTCCGAAGCTGACGCGCTACCACCGTCAACTAAAATCGCCAATTTTAACCGATCAGTAAAGACATCATAACCGTGGCTACGGTGAATTTTTTCTTCTTCACTGTCGCGCCCGCGTTCAATCACTACCGGCGCGCCGGCCGGCAAAAACCAACTGGCCAAATCCACGGCGGCTTCCAATAAACCACCCGGATTACCACGCAAATCAATAATCAATTTATTAGTTTTTGCCGCGACAAATTCGCGCAAAGCCACGCGAAATGTTTCCGACGCATTAGCGCTGAAACTAAAAAGTTTAATGATAAAAATACCGTCTTTGATTTCCGTTTTAACGGTTGGAATGGTAATTTTCGCTCGAGTAATGACAAAATCGCGCAATTTTTCTTCGTCTTTTCGCACAATTGATAATTTTACCACGGTGCCAATCTCGCCACGGATTAAATTGACGGCTTCATCAATCATTATTTTTTCGGTGTCTTGGTCGTTAATCTTAATAATCTGATCACCGGCAATTATTCCCGCCAACGCCGCCGGTGTTCCGGCCAATGGCGAAACGACAGTGAGAATTTTATCGCGTAAGTCAATTTCAATTCCGATGCCACCGAAATTACCGTTAATACTTTCCTCAAAACTTTTCTTTTCTACTGGTGGCAAAAAAACAGTATAGGGATCGCCGAGCGCGTCCACCATCCCGCCGATTGCCCCCCAAAGCCGTTTTTGGGTTTTTTCTGTTTCATCAGTAGTGGTCGTTGCCGCGCCATTGTCAACAAATTTTTCATCAATGACATTCCAGGCTTTCCAAAATGGTGCGAAATCAATCTTCGCCGATGCTGTCGTTTCCAGATTAAATAACGAGGTAATTTTTTTAAATGCCGGGCGCTCTTCAAAACCAACTACGGCGCCGGCCAAAAAAGAACCGGCCAAAACCGCTATCACCAGTAATCCCCAAATAAGGCGCCAAAGATTTTTTTGCATCAAAGTCTTACTACTAGTATAATGAATTGAATGATTAAAAAGCAAGATTACAATGGTCTAACTTGGATTGATTTGGAAGCGCCGACTGAAGTGGAACTTAAACAAGTTGTTGTGGAATATAAGATTCATCCATTGGCGGCCGCCGAACTCGCTAATCCTTCCACGCGTTCAAAAGTTGATTTGTATTCGGATTTTATTTATTTAATTCTTCATTTCCCGATTTGCCATCTGTGTTACGGTAAACGGCCGATTACCGGCGAAGATACCGAAGAAGTTGATTTTATCATCGGTCAAAATTTTTTACTGACAGTCCATTATAAACCAATGGAAAGTTTAACTGAATTTTCCCGAATTTTTACGGTCAATTATTTTAAAGAGCGCGGCCGAAAACTCCACGCCGGGTATATTTTTTATTATCTAATGCGGCATCTTTATAATTCTTTGTCCACCGGTCTGGATTATGTCAATGGCGTTTTAAAGCAAGCGGAACAGAAAATTTTCGCCGGTGAGGAAAAAGCAATGATTCAGTTGCTGGCTTCAATTAACCGCAATCTGTTTGATTTCCGTTGGGCGTTGAAAACTCACCGACAAATTCTTGATTCTTTGGTCGTCGCTGGTCAAGAATTTTTTGGCCAAGGTTTCAAATATTATTTGGCGACGATAACCGGCGAATATGAAAAAATCTGGAATATGTTGGAGAGTAATCGCGAAACTTTTCTTGATCTGCGCCAAACCAATGAATCAATGTTGTCAATAAAAACCAACGAAACGATTAAACTTCTTACCGTCTTGGCGTTTATCTTTTTTCCGTTAACAATTGCCACGCAATTTTTCGGCATGAATATTGATCTGCCGCTGGTGAACCAGCCTAGTGGTTATTTGATCGTGATCGGCCTGATGGTGGTTATTTCCGCCATTATGTTCGTTTGGGCCCGTTTCCGGCGATGGCTCTAACTTTTTTTAACACCATGACGGCCAAGAAAGAACTGTTTGTTCCCCGGTCTTTGACGGCGGTCAGTTTTTACGCTTGCGGGCCGACAGTTTACGCCGCGCCGCATCTCGGTAATTTACGAACTTTTGTCACCAGTGATTTATTGCATCGCATCTTGCGCCGCAGCGGTTATACCGTGCGTTTGGTAATTAATATCACCGATGTGGATGATAAAACTATTGCTGGCGCCCAAGCGGCCAATATGTCACTCGGTGATTTTACCGGCCAATATGAACAAAATTTTCTGGCTGACCTTGCCGCTCTTAATATTTTGCGGCCAGCCGCTTTGCCGAAAGCAACGGACTTTGTCGGTCAAATGATTGTTTTGATTGAAAATTTATTGAAAAAAGGTTTGGCCTATCCCGCGGCGGATGGAATTTATTTTAAAATCGCCGCTTTTCCCGATTATGGCCGATTGGCTAAATTAACGGAAATAAAAAACAATCAAACCGAACGCGCCGATTTTGCTCTTTGGAAATTTTATAAGCCAAGCGACGGTTCGACGGTTTGGGCCCCCCCGGCCCGGCTGGCACATTGAATGTTCGGCGATGATTGCGGCGACACTCGGTGAGCAAATTGACATCCATTTAGGCGGCACGGATTTAATCTTCCCTCATCATGAGAACGAACGGGCGCAATCGGAGAGTCTGAGTGGGCAACCGCTGGCTTGTTATTGGCTCCATTCGGCGTTTGTCACGATAGCTGAAGAAAAAATGGCTAAGTCGCTCGGCAATATTATCCATTTGACCGATTTGGCGGATAAAAAAATTGCGCCCCTCGCCTACCGTTATCTCTTATTGACCGTTCATTATCGAACCCTATTGAATTTTACTTGGGGCTCACTTGTTGCGGCGGCGAAAGCGTACGAGAAGTTGAAAGGGTTGGTTAATGAATGGTCAAACCCTAGCGTCGTCACCAGTGAGACAAATGAGGGTAAAGTGATTGAAAGCTACAAACAAAGTTTCAACCGCGCGCTGGAAGACGATTTGAACCTGCCGCAAGCGTTGGCGGTCGCGTGGGAAATGGTTAAAGATGACAAACAAAAGCGTCGCGATAAGTTAACAACTTTGATTGACTTTGATCAAGTGTTGGGACTTAATTTAAAAACTCCAATCATCGCGTTAGAGATTCCAGAGTCGGTTAAAATACTGGTGGCGCAAAGAAGGAAGGCTAGGCAGCGAGCCGATTGGTCGGCCGCTGACCAATTACGACAACAAATTGAGGCTTTGGGCTATATCGTCAAAGATACTGCGACTGACGCACAAATAATCCCGATTAAATAAATCACTATCCCCTTTTCGTCCCCTGATTAAGTTTTGATTTTTTCGCTTTTAGTTTTACACTTTCAAGATGGCTACCGTCGCCCCGTTTGTGAAAGCCGGAATTCGCGTCCCGCCGCAAGATCTGGCGGCTGAACAAGCATTGCTCGGTTCAATTATGATTAAACCGAGCGGACTTAATGACTTGGTCACGATGATCGGACCGGATGATTTTTATTCCGAGCGCCATCGACGCATCTACCGCGCGATGCTTAAACTGTTTGATAAAAATCAGCCGATTGATTTAGTGGCGATGACTTCCAGTTTAACCGAGAGCAAACAGCTCGACGGCGTCGGCGGGGCCAGTTATTTGGTGGAGTTGACCAATTCTGTGCCGTCAGCCAGCAATTTAAAATATTATGCCGAAACGGTGCGAAAAAAAGCGCAATTGCGGCGGTTAATTGATTCGGCCGAACATTTATCAGAACTCGGTTATCACGAAGAAGAAGAAATAGAATCAATTTTTGAAAAAGCCGAAAAGACAATTTTCAGTCTGGTCAATTTTTCACGCCGGACTTTCACCAGTCTGAAAGACACTTTGGTTGAAGCTTGGGAACGATTTGAACGGCTGCACAAATCCGGTGAAGGTATTCGCGGTTTGGCGACTGGCTTCAAGGGTTTAGACGATCGCTTGTCCGGATTGCAACGTTCCGATTTGATTATTTTAGCCGCGCGGCCGTCAATGGGCAAAACTTCGCTGGCGCTGGACATCGCGCGGCAGGTAGCCAAACGCAATGTGCCGGTTTGCATCTTTTCACTGGAAATGAGTTCGCAACAATTGGTTGACCGGCTGATTGCCGCCGAAAGCCATGTTGATTCGTGGAAATTGAGGACTGGCCGCTTGTCAACCGACGGTGAGTTTTCTAATATCCGCGACGCGCTGGATACTTTATCCAAGGCGCCAATTTTCATTGATGATGATCCGTCAAACAACATTACGAAAATGAAGTCGGTGGCGCGGCGGCTGAAAAGCGAGCACGATCTCGGTTTGATTGTCGTGGATTATCTCCAATTGATGATTCCGCGCCGCGAATCCGATTCTTTGGTCCAGCAAGTAACGGAAATTTCGCGCTCGCTCAAGGCGCTGGCGCGGGAATTGGATGTGCCGGTGCTGGCGTTGTCGCAGTTGAATCGGGCGGTGGAACAGCGCGGCGGCCGGCCGCGGTTGTCGGATCTTCGCGATTCCGGTTCCATTGAACAGGACGCGGACGTGGTGATGTTTATTCATCGGGAAGACAAATATAACGAGAATTCGGACAAAAAAAATATCGCCGAAATTATGATTGAAAAACACCGCAACGGCCCGACCGGCTCGGTGGAACTTTATTTTGACGATAAACGGGTTTGTTTTACCAGTATTGAAAAAGGCGACTTCGGCGGGTTTTAAAGATGTCTGACATTATTGAAAAATTAGTGGCGACCTTTATTCGTTTCCCGGGGATCGGGCCGCGCCAGGCGCGGCGGTTTATTTACCATTTATTGGCGCAAAATTCGCTGACGATTGAAAATCTGGCTCAAGATTTGCTGACGCTTAAGCAGACCGTGAACCAGTGCCGAAGTTGTTGTCGTTTTTTTATCGTCAACAATCGCGCCGCGGCCAAAGAAATTTGTGAATTGTGTTTGGATGAAAGTCGCGACCCGAGTATTTTAATGATTGTGGAAAAAGATTCCGATTTGGAAGTAGTCAGAAAATCCGGTCATTATTCCGGCCAATTTTTTGTCTTGGGTGGCCTCGTGCCAATTTTGGAAGAAGCGCCAGCTAAAAAAATCCGCCTCAATCCCCTGCTGGAGAAAATTAAAGCAACGAAAAATCAATTAAAAGAAATTATTATCGCCCTCGCCGCCAACCCCGAAGGCGATAACACCGGTGAATATCTGCAACGCGCGCTCGCGCCGCTCGGGATTAAAATTACTATTTTAGGCCGCGGTCTTTCCACGGGCACGGAACTGGAATATTCCGACGCCGAAACTTTGAGAAACGCGCTTAAAAATCGAGCTTAGAAATTTTAATCTGCGTGAATGGTTGGCGATGGCCGCGCTTAACCCGATGGCGAGTTTTAGATTTGTATTTAAACACCAACACTTTTTTACTTCGACTGGCGCCTAGATTTTCCGCCTCCACTTTCGCTCCCGCGACCAGCGGCCGACCGACTTGCACTCTTTCACCGTCGGCAGTCAATAAGACCTCATTAAAAATGATTTTTTGATCGGCGGTATCAAGTTTTTCAATCTTTAATGAATCCCCTTCCGCCACCTGATACTGTTTACCGCCGGTTTTGATGACTGCTAATTTCATGGCTTGAAGACTACCTTATTTCCGACCACTTGGCCACTTGACAATTTCCCAATGTTGTTGAAAAAATTCTTTGGGCGTAACAATAATAGTCGGAAAAGAAAATCTTTTTAATTTTAAGGTCATAAAATCTTTTCGATCAAGAGTAATTAAAAAATCTACTTTATAATCTAACGCCCCAGCGAGTACCGGTGCGTCTTCTAAATTTATCAAGCGACCAATCTTTTGAACAAGCTTTGGTTTTGGATTAGGCAGAATTTTAACCTTACTCCATCCAAGCAGCAAATTTATATTATTGATGTTTGATGGATATTTAAGTGTAATCACTTCTCTCACTTCATCTTGAACATACTGGTTAATGCAGGTGATTAAACGCTCATTCCTAGATTCGTGGCACAAACGAAAAGAGCCACCAGTTGAAGAAAATACAGCCGCAATGACAACACTCGAATCTAAAAAAATTTTAACTCGTGAGGTCTCATTCATCTAACCAGTGACGGATATGACTTACGAAACAATTCTTTGCGTATTTTTTTGGCGAAGGGTTTAATTTTTTTCCAAACTAAATCATCGCGATCAGGGGCGACTTCTTCCCACTCCAACCGATAACGACGTAAGACGGAGGCGATCTCACGTCTTGCTTGAGTAATGGGTTTTTGAGTTTCAATAGTGCTAGGCATGGCCTGAAGATTACCTTATTTCCGACCGTTTGGCCACTTGACGTTCTTAAAATTATCGGTCTAAATACTCGGCCGGCGAAAAGGCGGACGGAAGCCCTTATTTTTACCTGGGGCATTTTTGAACCACGACGGGGTGCGATAAGCCGGCGCGCCCGGCTTCTTTCCGATTTGATTATGTTTTTTCATCTCCATATTATTCCTCAATTGAGGTCGGTTTATCAAGTACTGTTGTTTCTATATTCATTGATTCACCGGTAATTTTCAAAATATCTTTATCAATTTTTTTAAACTCGCGATGAGAAGCGTTGTAGTGATTGATCACTGTTCCAAGTGCTCCACCTAATTTAGAATGATATTCTTCGTATACAATAAGATGCTTTTGGAGTTCACCTACATTTTTGATAACCCCCTTTACTGACTCTTCAATTTGCAACGCTTTCAATCCTTGCAAAACGGTTTGCAAATAAGCGAGAAAGGAAGTTGGCGAAACGATAATCACATGTTTGTCTTTAAAGGCGTATTCCACCAAATCGCGCGTATTAACCTTAACCGCCCCGACCTGGGCGATTAAAAGGTCGTAATAAATCGCCTCGTGCGGAATAAACATAAAGGCGAAATCCATCGTCCCTTCGCTCGGTTTGACGTATTTCGCCGTTTCGTCAATGCGGTTTTTTAAATCCTGCTTGAATGATTTTTCCAGCCGTTCCCGTTCGGCCGGATCTTTTTCCTCCGCCAAGCGGTTGTAATTTTCCAGCGAAAATTTTGAATCAATCGGAATGATTTTATCTTTGACGAACACCACCGCGTCCACAATCGTGCCGTCGTTAAACGGATATTGCATTTGATAACTACCGCTCGGCAAAACATTTTTCAGCAAAGTTTCCAAAAAATATTCTCCGAGAACGCCGCGCTGTTTTGGGTTCTTGAGAATGTCTTGGAGACTCTTGAGCTGGTCGGCGAAGCCGACGACTTGGCGGTTAGTTTCGTCTAATTTAGTTAATCGTTCGGTGACCTCGCGGATAATTTTCGCCGATTCGCCGAATTGACTGCGCATGGAGTCAAACATCGTCCGGCTTGATTCCGTTAATTTATTATCTACCGTTTTAACCAATTCGCTCAATTGATTTTGCAGTAACAAAAAACCATTGTCATTTTCGCCGGTGGCCTCGCCTCCAACTTGCCGATTGGTTAAGACGCGCCACAAAACCGCACCAGCCACGGCGCCGCCAACAAGCGCTAAAATAATTATCAACCAAATTGGCATTGGAGCGATTATAGCATAAAAAAACGGCAGGGGTTGAACCCTGCCGGGTGCTTTGTCTAATCACGCCGTCCCGAATCGCACCACCTTCAGAACGGCCAACTAAGGCGTTCCATCTCGCTTTCCTCCTTCAAAATAACTCTATTATGGACATTGCTTATGCTAGCATAACAAAAAATAAAAGTCAAATTTTGGTCTATTGCGGAGGGTTACCCTTGGTGATTTCATTGGTATTGCCGATTTCCTTTTATGACTCTTGCTGGCGAAATAATTATTATACAACATCCAATATCTGAGAGGCGTTTCCTCCCAGCAGAATCCCCCGCGAAAAAATGGAATTGAACGCTTTACATATTAATTAGTTTGAGCCACAATATTTCATTTTCCGTCGAAAATGAAATTTCCAGCCCCGGACTCAGCTATTTTTCCTGCTGAAAAAATATGCTTCTGTCTTCAAAAATTGCCCGCAGGCAAAGCAGTTTGCCTGCGGTTTTCGTTTTATGGTCACAGATAATTTTCTGCTGAAAATTTCCGCGACCCCGCCTCGCGCCGCCGCGCTCCGGCCGTCATAAAGCTCCAAGTATTCGCTTTATGACCCCACCGGGAATCGGACCCGGATTCCAAGCTTGAGAAGCTTGTGTCCTAACCGTTAGACGATAGGGCCATAGATGATATAATAGATTAGAAAATTTATGAAAACAACCAAAACCTTCAAAATCAAAGGCATGCATTGCGCCAGTTGCGCGTTGACGATTGAAAAAGCGGCGGCGAAAATGGCGGGCGTTAAAACGGCGCAGGTGAATTTCGCCACTGAAACTCTCCTCTTGGAATTTGACGAGAGTCAAGTTACGTCGAAAAATTTACAAGTCGCGGTCAAGGCCGTCGGCTATGAGTTGTTGATTCCCGAAGAAATTGAAGCCCGAAAAATGACTTCGCATCACGGTGGGACGGTGAATCTTTTAGAACAAGAAAAACGGGACAGAGAAAAAGAATTAGCGGTTCTAAAAAAGAGAATTATCGTTGGCGCAGTTTTGTCGGTAATAATTTTTCTGGGCAGTTTTCCGGAATGGTTTTCGTTTATGCCGGAAATTCTTCAGCGATATTTAGTTCTGTTGATTTTAACGACACCGGTGCAATTTTGGGTGGGCGCGCGGTTTTACAGCGGACTCAAAATTTTATTCAAATATCGGACAGCGGATATGAATACCCTGATCGCGATTGGCACTTTGGCGGCTTATTTTTATAGCGCCGCCGTAACTTTTTTCCCGGCATTTTTCAGTCGCGGCGGTCTGGCGCCGGGAATTTATTTTGACACGGCGGCGGTGATTATCACTTTAATTTTGCTCGGCCGTTATCTGGAACTTTTAGCCAAGGGGCGGGCGTCGGAAGCGATTAAAAAATTGATGAGACTCTCGGCCAAAACCGCGCGCGTGGTTCGCCAAGACCAAGAAGTGGAGATTTCTATCGCCGAAGTGCAAGTTGGCGACATTATCATTGTTCGCCCCGGCGAAAAAATTCCAGTAGACGGCGAAGTCATTGACGGCCGTTCAACGGTGGATGAATCTTTTGTTACCGGCGAGAGTCTGCCGGTGACTAAAGAATCCGGTTCAAAAGTGATTGGCGCCAGCCTGAATCAAGTCGGCTCTTTCAGATTTCGAGCGACACGAGTCGGCGGGGAAACGATGCTTGCCCAGATTATTAAAATGGTGGAACGGGCCCAGGGATCAAAAGCGCCGATTCAACGTTTGGCCGATATTATTTCCGGTTATTTTGTTCCGGTGGTCCTGGCCGCGGCAATTTTAACTTTTGCCATCTGGTTAATTTTTGGCCCGGCGCCGGCGCTCACTTTTGCTTTGGTTAATTTTGTCGCGGTGCTGATTATCGCCTGTCCTTGCGCCCTGGGTCTGGCCACGCCGATGGCAATGATGGTGGGTATCGGCCAAGGGGCGGCCAAAGGAATTTTAATCCGCGAGGCGGCGGCGCTGGAAACGGCGCGACAAATTAACACGGTAATTTTGGATAAAACCGGCACGTTGACTCAAGGTCGACCGGCCGTTACGGATATTTTGCCGTTCGGCGGTCAAACCGACCAACAAATCTTACAAATTGCCGCCAGTTTGGAACAAAGGTCAGAACATCCTTTAGGCCAAGCTATTTTGGCGAAAGCGCAAACGGAAAAAATCAAATTAATTGAAATTTTTGATTTTAAGGCTCTGCCCGGAAAAGGAATTCAGGGAGATTTATTAATCAATGGCGAAAAATTACCGGCGGCTTTGGGTAATCGCGAGCTCTTAAAAATCCTGTCTTTAAATTCGGAGGAAATTGAATCGGCTATGCAGAAACTGGAAACGGACGGCAAAACCGCAATGATTTTAATTCAGCGTGGGCAAATTGTCGGCTTGATTGCCGTGGCTGATGTGTTAAAACCGGAAGCGATCGCCGCCGTGAAAGAATTAAAAACGGCCGGTTTGGAAATCTGGCTCATTACCGGCGATAACGAACGGACGGCCCGGGCGATCGGCCGGCAAGTCGGAATTGAAAATATTTTGGCGCAAGTTCTGCCGCAAAATAAAGCTGCTCAAGTTGAAACTCTCCAAAAACAAGAGAAGAAGGTGGCGATGATTGGCGACGGCATCAATGACGCGCCGGCTTTGGCGCAGGCCGATCTGGGAATCGCTATGGGTGAAGGAACCGATGTGGCGATGGAATCGGCCGGCGTCACGTTTCTTCGCGGCGACCTTAAGCTGATTGCCGAACTTTTCAAATTATCCCGGCAGACTTTGCGAATTGTCAAACAGAATCTTTTTTGGGCTTTTTTCTATAATATCGCTTTCATTCCGGTGGCCGCCGGCGCGCTTTATCCGCTTTGGGGCATTTTACTCAATCCGATCTTCGCCGCCGCGGCGATGGCTTTTTCCAGTTTGAGCGTGGTTCTGAATTCCTTGCGATTGAAAACGAGATAGTTTAGAATGGATTGTCTGATTATGAAAATGAAATCTTTCATCACCATCCTCTTAATTTGCGGCTTTGTTTTGGCGGCGGTTTTCAGTATTTTCGCGATGAATCACAATTTGGGTCATAACGCCGGCGCCGGCGGTTGTTTCGGCGCCTTGACGCAAAAAGCGGATTGTCCCGAAACGCTGAATCCAATTTTATTTTTCGATTTCCATCTCAATGTTTTTAGAAGTTTTTCCACTGCCGTTTTCGGTCAAAATGTTTTGCTAATTTTATGGCTGATGATTTTTTGGTTTTTGCCAGGCGGTGTAGCTTTGATTTTTTATCGGCGATTAAAAATTAACTCTAGTTTGGTCGGCGTCTCTCCCCCATCGCCGCTTATTCGTTGGCTGGCGCTACACGAAAATAGTCCGACTCGGTTCTAGTCTCGGGCGCCGAGAGAAAATCGCGCGTCCATTTTAACGGCCCATTACTATCGGGAGTTTTTGGATGGTTTTCTTAATCAATAAATTAATATGACTAAAAATAACATCATTACTATCATCATTGTTATTCTGGTTTTTGTCGGAATAGTTTGGTTGGCTAAGCCAAATGGAAATGGCACTAAACCTCCACCGGCGATTACCGCCAATGTCGGCGGGGCAATGCTTAACGCCACTGAAACTTTCTTTAATTTCGGTGAAGTTTCAATGAAGAAAGGATTGGTCAAACATGACTTTAAGGTAACCAATCAGTCTGCCACCGTTACAAAAATCGCGAAAATTTATACTTCCTGCATGTGCACTACGGCCTCGATCATTACCGGTCAAGACCGAAAAGGGCCGTTCGGTATGCCCGGGCACGGTTTAGTGCCGAAAGCCAACGCCGCCATCGGCGCCGGTGAGGAAGCGACCATTGAAGTCGTTTTTGACCCAGCGGCGCACGGCCCGGCTGGCGTCGGCCGCATTGAACGGGAAATCTATTTAGAAGACGAGCAAGACAATCAAACCGTTCTGAAATTTGAAGCGACGGTCACGCCTTAATAATTGTTATGGAAAATAAAAAAAATAAAATCTGGTGGCTGGTCAGTGCTGCCGTTATTGTTGTCGGCCTCGCGCTGGTTCTAAAATTTTACGCCGGCGCCTCAACAATCGTCTGGAGTTTAAGTGACGGCGGCAAATGGCTTTTGCCGCTCGTCGGCATTACGGCGCTGGTGGACAGCATCAATCCCTGCGCTTTTTCGATTCTGATTCTCACGATCGCTTTCCTCTTAAGCCTCGGCCGACTGCGTTCAAACATTCTGAAAATCGGCGGCGTCTATATCTTCGGCGTTTTTACCGCTTATATCTTGATTGGCCTTGGTTTGCTGAAAATTCTCCATTTCTTCAATACCCCGCACTTTATGGGCAAGGTCGGCGCCGGTCTCTTAATCCTGCTCGGCCTCATTAACTTAATCCAAGAATTATTTCCGAATTCACCGATCAAATTGCGTTTGCCGAAATTCAGCCACGGTCTGATGGCGCGCGTAATGGAAAAAGCCTCCGTGCCAACGGCTTTTTTGCTCGGCATTTTGGTCGGCCTCTGTGAATTTCCCTGCACCGGCGGGCCGTATTTGATGATTCTGGGTTTGTTGCATGATCAGGTCACTTATCTCACCGGTATCGGTTATCTCTTCCTCTATAATTTGATTTTTGTTTTGCCGCTCGTCATCATTCTATCTCTGGCCAGTCATAAATATCTGCTTGACCGCGTTGAGGATTGGCAAAACCGGCGGAAAAAATTGATGCGCCGGGTCGGCGGTTTGGTGATGATTTTGCTCGGCGTGATTATCTTCTTAATCTAAAAAAATGATTATCGCCATTGCTTCAATCTTAATCATCACTTTCGCAGTCTGGTTGATTGGCGAAAAATTATCGCTAAAAATTTGTCCCATCTGCGCCGGCGTCAGTTTAACCTGGTTTTGGTTGTGGCTCGGCTGGCAACTGGAAAAATTACCCGTTGCCGATTATCAACTGCCGACGGCGATTCTGATGGGCGGCACGGTGGTCGGCCTGATGGCTAAACTTGAGTCGGTCATCAAGCCAAAATTCGTTTTATTCTGGAAAACTATTTTTGTGGTTTCGGGATTTTCCGCGGTCAGCGGTTTACTGGCTGGTAATTGGTTAGCGGTTGCCGCGGGGATAATCTTGGCGGCGGTGACGACTCTCGGATGTCAAGCGCGCGCCACTGAACCGGAAAAACAAAATTCCAAAATAGCTGAAGACCTTAAAGAAAAGATGAAAAATTGCTGTTGATGATGACTATCGAATCGTGAACAAAAATCTTCAACCGCTGATTTTCGGTCTGGCCGGCGCTCTCGCCCTGCTCGGGCTTTATTGGTCAATCGTCAGTCTCATTTCTGGTCCGTCATTCGCGCTGGCGCAATTCCGCGACTATTGGTATTTTATCGTCGGTCTGGCGGCCGGTTTCGGCGCGCAAGTCGGCTTTTACACTCACTTAAAGAAACTAGTCGCCGCCGGCGCGGCTGGCGGCCGGGCCGTTGTCGTTTCCGGCGCCGCTTCCACGGGCGCGATGTTGGCTTGTTGCGCGCATTATCTGGCGAATTTTCTGCCGGCGCTGGCGACGGTCGGTGTCGCCAGTTTCATCGGTCAATATCAAGTGGAATTTTTCTGGCTTGGTCTAGCCGCCAATCTTTTGGGTCTGAGTTATATTATCAGTCAAATTAAAAAATTTACTTCATCATAAATATGAATTTAAAAAACATTCTGGCAATAATCGTCATCGCCGTCGTGGTATTTCTTCTCGCGTCAAATAAAATCGGCGACCGGCCGCTACCGATCGCAATTTCGCCATCGCCAAATTCCATTTCCGTTTTGGAAACGCAAATCAACAGCGAGGGACCGGTTAGCGTTAAAGTAACGCCGAAACTTTCCGCCGCCGTCGCCTTTGAAATCACTCTGGACACTCATTCCGAGGAATTAACCGTTGACTTAACGCGCGCAGTAACCTTAAGAGACGAAACCGGCCGGGAATATCCGCCGCTTGGCTGGCAGGGCGATCCGCCGGGCGGCCATCATCGCGAGGGCCTGCTCACTTTTGGCCAGCTGGCGCCAAGACCGCAAACTTTGCAATTGACGGTCCGGCAAATCGGCGGCGTGGCCGAACGAAAATTTAAGTGGATGGCCGCGGTTACAGACGAGCCGCCGGTACCGATCTCAACTTTAATATCAACCGAACCGGCAGCGGAATTACCCGTCCGCTGGGGCGACCTCGGCGCCAAGCTGGTTGAAACCGGCGTCATTGACGGCGAAAAGTTTGAACAACTTTACGCCGGTCGCGGCAACGTTGAATTGACAGCAGAAATAAAAAAGTTACTCTATCGTAAAGATAACGGCCGATTGAAAATCACCGCCGCCAATTCCGGCGCAATTCTTAATTTGCTCTGGGCGCTCGGCTTGGCGACGAAAAATGAAATTTTGGACACCGGACCGATGCGCGACCAGCGCTACGGCGGTAACGTCGGCGGATTCGCCTCCACCGGCGGCTGGACTCTAGCCAGAGGCGAGGCGATGGCGCATTACAGCCAGCATTCTTTTTTCACTTTGACGCCGGCGCAACAGCGGTTAGTTGAACGGGTCAGCCAGAACATTTATCGTCCTTGTTGCGACAATTCAACTTATTTTCCGGATTGCAACCATGGAATGGCGATGCTTGGTCTTTTAGAATTGATGGCGGCCCAAAATCTGACCGAAACAGACATGTATCGGGTGGCTTTGACGGTTAATGGTTATTGGTTTCCGGACACCTATTTGACTATTGATAAATATTTGAAAACTCAAGGTTCATCGCTGGTCCAAGCCGACCCGCAGGAAATTCTCGGCGTTAATTATTCCAGCGGTTCCGGTTACCGTCAGATTATGGCGAAAATGAAGCCGGCCAGCGGCGGTTCCGGCACCAGTTGTGGAATATAATCCAAAATTGGTATAATTTCAGGTGTGAGTCCGGAAATGAAAAAATTATTATTGGTAATTATTATTTTTTTCGTCGTCAGGGTAGTTTCTGCGACTACCGACGATCCGACTTCAACCTCTACCGACCCCATCGCCACTTCTACTCTTGTCTCTATTGATATTGATTCTGCCGGCGCCACTACAACCGTCATTATTCCGACCACCACTCCTCCCATTATCCCGACTAACGTTTCAACTTCTAAAAAAACTTTTACTTTGACGGTTGATGATATTTCCGAGATTTGCGGTTCTTCAACCGAAATGCCGCCGGCGAAGTATTGGTGGATCTTCGTGAACTCTCTGACCGAAACCGGCGGCAGTTGTGGCGGCGGTAGTTTTTGCAGTCAGACTTTTACGATCGACGATTTATCGGTCCAGGCCGAAATTCTTCTGCCGCCGCGATCCGATTATTATGTGGTTGGAACGTTCTGCAGCGATAATACCAATAACCCTAATAACCCCAACGGCAACTTTTGGTCGCCTAATGCCGTCCGTCCCTTAGAGGGAGATTTTGCCGCACCGTTTGATCCGATTTTTGATGTCCAAAATACATAATGAAAAATAAATCAAATAATTTTGCCTATATAGATGGCGCAAATTTACATAAAGGAGTGGCCAGTCTTGGTTGGAAGTTAGATTACGCCCGTTTTCGTGTATGGCTTGGGGAGAAATATGGGGTATCAAATGCATATATCTTTATTGGTTTGATACCTAAATTTAAAGATCTTTATAAATATCTTCAGGAGTCAGGATTTATTTTAATTTATAAAGAGGTCATTTATGATAAAGATGGAAAACCAAAAGGAAATTGTGACACCGATCTGGCTTTGCAAGCCACTTGTGATGCTTATGAAAATAAGTACAAAAAAGCCGTTATTGTCTCAAGTGATGGGGATTATGCTGGTCTAGTGAAATTTCTCCAGTTGAA
>JBBUAW010000008.1:0-16686 GCA_038058475.1 Patescibacteria group bacterium
TATGACCACATTGACCTCGCGCGCGCTCGCGCGCGAAACATCACTGTCGTTAATGTGCCGGCTTACGGCGAGCACACCGTCGCCGAGTTCGCTTTTGCTTTATTGTTGGCGGTCACGCGGCACATTTGTTTAGCCAACGAGCGTGTCGTTCGTGGCGGCGCGTTCAGTCCCGAAGGCCTGACTGGTTCCGATCTCTTCG
Source organism: Patescibacteria group bacterium (assembly GCA_038058475.1). GTDB lineage: Bacteria > Patescibacteriota > Minisyncoccia > Phycocordibacterales > JACOZG01 > JACOZG01. The sequence continues at coordinate 200 of JBBUAW010000008.1, forward strand.
GTAAAACCGTCGGGGTAATCGGAACGGGACGAATCGGTAAAAATTTCATCCGCATCGCTCACGGTTTCGGTCTGAAAATAATCGCCTTTGATGTTTTTCCCGATCAGGAATACGCCAAAACAGAGGGTTTTAATTATCAACCGCTTGATGAAATCCTGCGCGAATCAGACATTATCTCGCTCCATTTGCCGGAAAATAAAGACACTCATCATTTAATCAATCGTCAGCGCGTTGAACAAATGAAAAAAGGCATTATTGTTATTAACACTGCCCGCGGTTCGGTAATTGACACCGAAGCTCTCGTTTGGGGACTGAAGCAAGAAATTATTTCGGCCGCGGGACTCGATGTTCTAGCCGAAGAGGGCAATGTGGCTGACGAGATGCATTTATTGTTCAATCCTCATCCGCAGGCGGCGGAACTAAAAACGCTTCTGCTCAATCACTACCTGATTAATCACCCAAATGTCCTGATTACACCCCATATGGCTTTCAATACGAAAGAAGCGATTGGGCGTATTATTGACACAACGATTGAGAACATCAATTCATTTGCGAACGGTGAAATAAAAAATGAAGTGGCGTAATTTTTCTATCATCGCTCATATTGATCACGGTAAAAGCACTTTGGCCGACCGTTTTCTCGAATTGACTGGCACCATTGAACCGAGGCAAATGCAAGCGCAGGTGCTTGACAGTATGGATTTGGAACGGGAGCGCGGCATCACGATTAAAATGACGCCGGTTCGGATGGTCTACCGCGATTATGTTTTAAATTTGATTGATACGCCCGGCCATCTGGATTTCGCTTATGAAGTTTCGCGATCGCTCAAAGCCGTGGAAGGCGCCCTGCTTTTGGTTGATGCCACGCGCGGCGTGCAAGCGCAAACGCTTTCGGTCTTGGCCGCCGCCCGCGCCCAAGGTTTGAGAATCATTCCGGTGATCAATAAAATTGATTTAAATTCAGCTCGGCCGCAATTGGTGAAAACGGAACTGGTCAAATTATTAAATTGTCGGCCGGAAGATATTTTTGAAATTTCTGCCAAAACGGGGCAGGGCGTCGCCGGACTTTTGGCAGCGCTGGTTGAAAAGATTCCACCGCCGACCGCCGAGTATATTTCCACGAACGGCGCGCGGGCGCTGGTCTTTGATTTTGATTATTCCAATCATCGCGGCTTGATCGTTTATGTGCGGATTTTCGACGGCGCCATCCGTCCGGACGATAAACTGGTCTTTGCCGTTTCCGGCGAACTTTTTACCTGTTTGGAAGTGGGTTATCTGGCGCCGACCAGACAACCACAGGACATTTTGTCGGCCGGAGAGATTGGTTATATTATTACTGGCATCAAAAAATTAAACCGGGCCAAAGTCGGCGAAACAATTTTAAAAGTTAACCGGCCGTTACCGCTGATTCCCGGCTACACCGAACCAAAACCGATGGTCTGGGCGTCGCTTTATCCGGCGAGCCAGAATGATTTTAATTTACTGCGCCAAGCGCTGGCGCGCCTCAATCTGTCCGACGCCGCTCTGTCGTTTGAGGAAGAAGCAGTCGGCATTCTCGGGCGCGGTTTCCGCGCCGGTTTTTTGGGTCTTTTGCATTTGGAAATTGTGACCGAACGGCTACGTCGGGAACATGGTCTGAAATTAGTAGTAACCGCTCCCTCAATCAGTTTTTGTTTGACCGACCGACGCACCGGCCAGTCAGAAATAATTTACGCCTACCATCTTTTCCCGGACGAACTGCGCGAGCGAACGGTAACCGAGCCGTATGCGCTGACGGAGATTTTAACGCCGCCCGAATATCTCAGCCCAATTCTGGTGTTGCTTCAGGAGCATGAAGCCAAAGTTCTGGCCACTGAAAATTGGAGTGAAAATAGAATTATTTTAAAATCGGAAATGCCATTGCGCGAACTGATGCGTCATTTTTTTGATGTTTTAAAAAGCGTTTCGGCTGGTTTTGCTTCTCTGTCTTATCAATTGATTGATTGGCGGCCGGCGCCGGTGGTAAAATTGGAAATCTTGATTGCCGAAGAAGTGGTGCCGGCGCTGACGCGCGTGGTGCCGCGCCGGCGGTTGGAACTAGAAGCGGAAGCATTAGTGGAAAAACTGAAAGAACTTTTGCCGCGCGAGCTGTTTGTGGTTAAAATTCAGGCGCGCACCGGCGGACGGATTATCGCGGCACGTTCCATTTCAGCGCTGAAAAAAGACGTTACCGGTTATCTTTACGGCGGCGACATCACGCGCAAGCGCAAATTATGGGCGAAACAGGCGAAAGGGAAAAAACGACTACAGGCCCGCGCCCGCGTCAATATTTCGCCGGAAGTTTTTCTTAAATTAGCCCAATGAATTTTTATCAAAAAATCGTTAAGCCGATTTTGTTTCTATTTTCACCAGACCTGGCGCACCGGCTGGCAGGTTTCGGCTTGCGAACGGTCAATCGTCTGCCACCGGCCAAATGGCTGACGCGCCGGCTTTTTAATTTTGAACATCCGAAACTGGAGAAAATAATTTGCGGTTTGCGGTTTAAAAATCCGATCGGCTTGGCGGCCGGTTTTGACCCGAATGGCCGGCAGGCGGCGATGTATTCAACAATGGGTTTCGGCTGGTCGGAAATCGGCTCGGTGACTAATGCGCCGCAAGCCGGTAATCCGCCGCCGCACGCCGCACGCTTGATTGAAGATAATAGTTTGATTGTTCACAAGGGTTTAAAAAATTTAGGCGTGCGGGCGGTCGTTGAACATTTGAAGCGGCTAAAAACGGCGGGGCAGATTGATTATCCGCTCGGCTTGTCCATTGCCCGCACCACGGACATTGCCGAGGCTGACACGGCGCGCGATTATCTGGCCAGTTTTCGGGCGGCGGCCGAGGTGGCTGATTATGTGACGATTAATGTTAGTTGTCCGAATGTCGCTTGCTTTACGCCCGAGAAACAACTTTTGCACGTGGCGGAAATTTTGCGGCTAATTGATGTGGAACGAATTGAACAGAAAATTAAAATGCCAATTTGGATTAAATTTGGTCCCGATCTCGGCGAAGCCGATAATGAACGGTTGATTGAACTCTGTTTAAGGTATCATGTGGACGCGATTGTCTTGACGAATTTGGTGAAAGACCGGAGGAAATTGGTTTTTCAGAGCCGAAACACCGCTTTGGCCGGCGGCGTGAGCGGCAAACTTTTGGCGCCGTATTCACTGGCCACTTTAAAATTTTTTGCCAAACGGCTCAATGGTCAGATTCCGCTCGTCAGCGTCGGCGGTGTTTTTAACGCCCAAGACGCGCTGGAACGTTTCCGCGCCGGCGCCTCACTCGTTCAATTAATTACCGCTTGGATTTTTGAGGGCCCGGGTCTATTGAAAAAAATCAATCGGGAATTGGTTGAGACGGGATCTCCAATGTTATAATACATTGTGCGAATGAAACATCGTATCATTAGATTGACTTTGATCGTGGTCGGAACATTATTTATTTTTAAATTCATTTTGATTCCGGTGCGGATTAGCGGTCAAAGTATGGAACCGAATTATCACAATGGTGGCTTCGTGTTTGTTAATCGTCTGCCATATTTCCGCCACGCGCCCTCGCGTGGCGATGTCGTGGCCATCCGATTAAGTGGCACGAGTATGATGTATTTAAAGCGAATTATTGGTTTGCCCGGCGAAGTTTTGGAAATTAAAAAAGGAGTGGTGCTAATAAATAGTAGTCCACTTCAAGAATCATACATTATCGAACGGGATGAATGGCAGATTGAACCCATAATGCTTGCGCCCGGCGAATATTATGTGATTGGTGATAATCGAAGAATGCCGTCCGATGGTCATTTATTCGGTCGAGTCGAAAATAAAAGGATTATCGGTCGAGCCTTGTGGTAATATTTATTCTAATAATATGATCACGAAAAAAGTTTGGTGGGTCATTCTGTCAATTACTGTCATTGCTGTTTCAGTTTTATATTTTTCTCCGAGCGACAAACGACAGATCAAAACTCGGTTAATTGATTTGACCGAGGATTTATCTTTTTCAGCTAAAAATTCCGGACAAATCGCGACCGCATTGTGGGCAGACAAAATTGCCGACTACTTTTCAGAAGTCGTGGCCATCACGCTTGAGGAAGTCAACGGTCAAACTTGGTCGCTTGATAAACGCGAAAATCTGAAACAGACACTACTCGCCGCGCGCCCGCGGCTGGGGTCATTAAAAGTTTCGATGAATGATTTAGTCGTATCAGTAGAATCATCAATCACTAGCCGGGCGATCGCGACGCTCACGGCGCAGTGGCAAGAAAAAGGATTCGATTCAAGCCTTTGGGCGCGCGAAGTGATTTTTGAATTAGTTAAGCACGATCGACAATGGTTCGTAGTTAAAGTTGAGAGTGTGTCAGTGATTAAGCGTTAGTGTGAGAGTAAGTTTAAACTCCTCCAAAATAAAAATAAATCGAGGATTATTAGCGTCTCGACCTAAGGCTTACAAATAGCAGCTTTAACACCGCCGCCAACGGCGCGGATAGTCGGACTGGAAGAGGCAAACCCCGAACTATCAACGCAAAAATTACCAGTCTCGTCGCCCAACTCGACGTGAGCCGCCCATGATGCTCGGCTGTTAGATTGAAGACACGTGATAGTTGTTGAAGCTTGCCCGGCCGCTGCCATCTTCTTTTTTAAAGTTGAACATATGGTTTTTGTATACAACCCTTTTGAATCCACTTCTAGTTCAGCTTCAGCCCGCAAACTACTCATTACCGCTTTGGTCATTGCCGCGTCTGACCGCGCTCGGCTCTTTTTTAAAACATCAGGAAATAATTGACCCAGCACTTCTTTAATGTTTTTAAAATTAATGGGGGGAGTAATGACCGTCGGTTGGTTGTGATTAGTTAATTCCGAACGCCAAGTCAGACCGATTTGTTTATTCTCCCATTGCGGCGCCGTTCCCGCTGGCGGCACAAACCGCAGACGGTAAGTTTCGGCGAGAATCAGACCGGATAAATCTTCCACCCAGATTGAAAATTGGCCGTTACTCGCCAGATAATTGAAGATTTGTTCCGCTTCCGGACTCTTTAAATCATTCAGTTCATCGCGTCCGGGGTTCGGAAATTCAACCAAAAGCCGTTCATAAAACCTAATTAACGACTCGCGATTGATGGCCAAATCGTAACGCCAGGCATTTTTCTCGCCAATCTTCTCTCGCCGTTTGGCCACTTTAGCGACCAGCACTTTTTCTTCCTCGGCAATTTTCAAAATCTTTTCAGTTATCGCGGCAACCTTTTCCTGATTCTTTGCCGATTCCTTATTAAGGTCGGACATCAATTGAGAAAAAGAAATTTGCCAATTACCGTCCGTTAAATCCTCGGGCGTAATTTTTACCCATAACCCCTTAACGGCCGAGAGGTCAAAGAAAAAGAAAGTCGGAAATTTATTGAGCCGGACGTAAAAATCGGTCCCCTTTTTCAGCCATTCCAAATCAAAACTGAAACTAAAGTCGCCGCCGGCCAACTCCGCTTTAATCTGCGCTTGAGTATCGCTGGTTGACCAATCTTTGGCGGTCCGATTGAAAAGGCCGCTCGCTTCGCTCGCGAGTCGAAAATCAGCCGGAAGGGGAATGCGAGAAGTCTTAAACGGAAAATCGTGTCCGTCTAAATCAACGGTGAATGGTTTAGCGTCGGTCTCCCGCGGTTCGGTTTTTATCTCCAACGACGAATGATAATTGGCGGAGTTTAATTGGGAAAAACTTTCCACCAAACCGGCCAGCAAATTTTCCGGGGCGTAAGACGGCCGGCTGAACGGGCCGATTTTTTGCCAATAAGCGTAACCGACCGCGCCGCCGCCCGCGAGCAATAACAGAATGACGATGATCAGCAGAACTTTGGGCCAAACCGATTGCCGCCGAACCGGTGGCGGCATTGCTACTGGTTTAGTATTCATTATTGGTATTGGCGCCGGTGGTATCGGCGCCGGATTTTGCGTCGGCGGCGGTTCAGGCGGATGAACAAACGGCGAATAATCAGGCGACATATTGACTCCAGTCTAACACAATCTAGAGATTAAAAATAACTGGGGATAAATTAAAATGAAAATAAAAAAAGCGGAGCACACGATCGTCGTGCACTCCGCCGCGTTGGGATAGTCCTTTCTCGTTGGACTCCTCAGATCGGATTTTATTCACAGGACCGTCCCGCAGCTCGCTCAGCAACTCTGCATCTCGAACTACACCACACAACAATTTCCAACCATAGGCAGATCCCTCTCAACAAAAACCGCACCCCTAAAACGAACTCTCTATTGGCCAGAATAGCATAACGCGCTATAATGGCAAGTAAGTTATCCACAACTATTATTTTATGCTTGAACCGCCGCGCGCCAAAAAAATTCCGAAGGTAATCAAAACACCGCATGGCGATCGGACGGACGATTATTATTGGCTCCGCGACCGCGACAACCCGGCGGTGTCGGAGTATTTAAAACAGGAAAATTCTTACACCGAGGAAGTAATGCGCGGGACCGCTGAACTACAAGAAAAGTTATTTGCCGAAATAAAATCGCGACTTCAGGAAACCGACGCCACCGTACCGGCCAAACTTGATGATTATTATTACTATTCGCGTACCGAGGCGGGGAAACAATATGAAATTCATTGCCGCAAAAAGGGCGCTCCGACGGCGTCCGAAGAAATCCTGCTTGATTTGAATGTTCTGGCCGAAGAATTAACCGCCAATTATTTGCGTTTGGGTGTATTTTCCATTAGTCCCGATCATCGTTATTTGGCGTATTCATTAGACACCGCCGGCGCTGAAAATTTTATTTTGCGTGTTAAGGATTTAAACACCGATCAATTGCTAGCCACGGAAATTAAAAATACCTATTACACTTTGGCTTGGGCCGGCGACAGTCAAAGTTTTTTTTATACGACTCTGGATGAAATTAAACGACCGAATAAAGTTTATCTTCATCAATTAAATCAACCGACCGCCGCCGATGTTTTGGTTTATGAAGAAACCGACCATCGTTTTAATGTTTGGTTGCGGCCGGCGTTAAGCCGACAAATGATTTTTATTGATTTGGAAAGCGGCGACGCCACCGAATGCCGATTGCTTGATGCCAAACAACCGTCCCGGCCGCCGCGACTCGTTGAATCGCGGCGGGCGGGAGTTGAATATTACCCTTATCATCACCCGGCCGGCGACACACTTTATATTTTGACCAACGACGGCGCGCCGAATTTCCGGCTGATGAAAACCGCTGTCGCCGCGCCCGGACGAAACCATTGGCTGGAGATTGTGCCGCCGCGCGCGGCGGTCATTCTTGATGATCTGGAAGTTTTTGAAAAACATTTGATTTTGACGGTTAAGGAAAACACTTTGTCGCGATTTGAAATTATCAACTTGGCCGATTGGCAGACGAAACAACTTAATTTTACTGAGCCGATTTACGTCGTTCAGACCGAGATAAATTTGGAATTTGCCGTCCGCTCGTTTCGTTTTCGTTACTCTTCACCACTGACACCAGATTCTATTTTTGATTATGATTTTTCCACCGGCGAAAGAAAACTGCTTAAGCGACAAGAATTGCCTTCGGGTTATGCCACCGATCAATACAGTAGCGAGCGATTATGGGCGCCAGCGCTGGACGGCACGTTAATTCCAATCTCATTGGTTTATCGTCGGCCGCTGACACCGGACGGCGCGCGGCCGTTATTACTTTATGGTTACGGCGCGTACGAAATGACCGTGGAAACCTATTTTTCCCCGTCACTTTTATCATTACTTGATCGGGGAATAATTTTCGCCGTCGCTCACATCCGCGGCGGCGGCGAACTCGGTCGGAGCTGGTACGACGCCGGCCGATTTTTAAACAAGCAAAATACATTCAGCGACTTTATCGCCGCGGCCGAATACTTGATTCACGCGGGTTGGACGAGCGCGGCGAAATTAGCGGCCGTCGGCCGAAGCGCCGGCGGCCTGCTGATCGGCGCCACCGCCAATCAACGGCCGGATTTATTTCGAACGCTGGTGGCCGATGTGCCGTTTGTGGATGTTCTCAATACGATGCTTGATCCGTCCTTGCCGCTGACCGAATTTGAATACGGCGAATGGGGCGATCCGCGGGAGAAAAAATTTTACGACTGTTTGTCCGCCTATTCGCCGTATGATAATGTCCGCGCCCAAAATTATCCTAATTTATTAGTTACCGCCAGCTTAAACGATCCGCGCGTCGCTTATTGGGAACCGGCCAAATGGGTGGCTAAATTGCGGGCGACGAAAACCAACCAGAATCTATTATTGTTAAAAACCAACTTCGGCGCCGGCCACGCCGGCGCCTCGGGCCGTTACGACGCTCTGCGCGAGTTGGCTTTTGAATACGCTTTTGTCTTAAAAACTCTGGGATTGGAAGGATAATTTTTTAATTTGCTTTATTTCTGACGGCCTGTTATTATCCCGATTAGGATCGCCGAAGAGGAGTATGCCGATGCCGAAATTGTGTCGAGTCTGGCCCTTGGGGTTTGAGGAGGGAGATTTAGCTCAATATCGCGGTCAAAAGGTTATTGTTTTGGCTTTTCCGCCGGAAATTTTGGGTCGGGGAGTGGTGCCTGTGGCTCGCTTTGCGCCGCCGCGGCTTGTCAGAATTGTGCCGGCTGACGACCTAGAGCGGCTAATTATTCCGCCACTTGGTTAATCAACGAAAGGCGCTAGAAGCGGGGCCGAAGACATTGCGTTTCCGGCCCTTTTTATTTACACTAAAACTATTGATAAATAATCTTTTATTTTATGAATGAAAAAACCAAAAATTATCTCGGTTGGGCGATTATTTTGGCGATTCTAGTTTCCGCCGGCGCGCTCTGGTGGCTGGCCAAAACTTACGCCGATTCCATTCAACCCGGACTTTATCGCAGTTTTGCCGTCTCCGCCGAGGGCCAGGCCGTTGGCGTGCCGGATGTGGCGCGGTTTACTTTTACCGTGATTAACGAAGGCGGCAAAGACATCGCCGCTTTGCAAAAAGATAACACTACGCGCGTTAATCGGGTGATTGATTATTTGAAATCAAAAAAAATTGCCAAAGAAGATATCAAAACCCAGAATTATAATTTGGAACCGCGTTACGAATCAACCCCTTGCCAATCGGTAATTTATCGCGCCAATGACGATACTGTTTGTCCGCCGCCGTCAATTGTTGGCTACACGGTCCGCACGGCGGTGGCGATTAAAATGCGGCAATCTTTATTTTCCGCCTTGGGCGAGGTTCTGTCCGGCGTCATTGAACAGGGCGCCAACGCCGTGTCAGAACTTTCCTTCACTGTTGATGAGCCGATAAAATTGGAAAACGAGGCGCGCGCGGAAGCTTTGGCTCGCGCCCAGATGAAAGCCAAAGCCACGGCCGCGGCCGGCGGTTTCCGTTTGGGTCGGCTACTTGGCATTGATGAAGGCGGCGTTTACGATAAATACGGCCGCGGCGGCGAAATGATGACTCTGTCCGCCGCCCCAGCTCTGCCCGCGCCGACGATTGAACCCGGTTCGCAAACAGTCAATGTTTCGCTGACTCTCCGTTATGAAATTAAATAAAATAAAAAATCACTGATGAATGAAAGCGACCCACCGGCAATTAATTGAAGATTTAATTTTGAGCGGTGTCTTGCGGACACCGGCGATTATCGCCGCCTTTGAAGCCATTGACCGTCTGGATTTCCTGCCCCCGTCGGAACGGGGGCAGGCCTATCTCAACGAGCCGCTGCCAATCGGTTTCGGTCAGACTATCTCCCAGCCGCGGACGGTAGCTTTTATGCTGGAAAAATTAGCGCCCGCGTTGGGTCACAAAATTCTGGATATCGGTTCGGGCTCGGGCTGGCAAACCGCGCTCTTGGCGCAATTAGTCGGTTCAACGGGTAAGGTGATCGGCTTGGAAGTGATTCCGGAGCTTTGCCAACTAAGCCGGCAAAACCTCGCGCGTTATAATTTTCTGCGGCGCGGCACGGTGGAATTGCATTGCCAAAATGCGGCCAAGGGTTTTTTAGCCGCCGCGCCATTTGATCGGATCATTTCGGCCGCGTCCGCGGCTACTTTGCCGCCGGCCTGGCTGGAACAATTAAAAATCGGCGGCCGACTGGTCGCGCCGGTGGATTCCACAATTATTTTTAGGCGAAAAACCGCGCCGGATAAATTTGTCCAGAAAATTTTTCCCGGCTTTGCTTTTGTCCCATTTGTCGGTGAATAAAAAATTTAACCTAAAAATTTCTCAACGATTTTCTTGACTGTCGAGCCGTCAGCTCGGCCCGACCGGATAATTCTTTCATCAATGCGCCGATCAATTGGCCGAGATCTTTTTTACCGTTTATACCCAATTCTTTTATCTTGGCCGCGACCAACTTCTCAATCTCCATTTCCGGCATTTCGGCCGGTAAATAGTTTTTAATAATTTCCAACTCGGCGCGCTCGGCGGCGACGAGATCATCACGGCCGCCGGCCGCGAATTGTTGAATTGAATCCAGCCGCTGTTTGGCTGCACGACGAATGACGGCGAGCGCCTCGTCGTCGTTTAATTCTTCGTCCGGCCGCCGCCGTTTGCTCATCAACTCATTGACGAACGCCGCCGTCAATCCGCGCGTCACCATCAATCTGACTGCGTCTTTAGTCAACATGGCCTTTTTTATTTCTTCTTTGATTTGTCGGTGGATCACGTTTATATTGTAATGAATAATCAATCTAGGTCAATGTTATACTAGCAATGTGAAGCCGAACGATCAAAAATTTATGGCCTTATACTGCGCCCTCAACCCGGCGCAGAAACAGGCCGTGGATACTATTGACGGGCCGGTAATGATTATCGCCGGTCCCGGCACCGGCAAAACATTAGTTTTGACCCTGCGCATCGCCAACATTTTGCGCCAGACCGACCTGCCGCCGGATGCTATTCTCGCGTTGGCCTTCACGCGCTCGGCCGTCGCGGCGCTGCGCGCGCGGCTGGTGGAAATCATCGGCAGCGTCGGTTATCGCGTCAAGATTCACACTTTTCACAGTTTTTGCAACGAGATCATAAAAACTTACCCGGAATATTTTCCGCGGATTATCGGCGCGACCGCCGCTTTGCCAGTGGATCAAATTGGAATAATGAAAGAGGTGATTAACGCCGCGCGGCTCAAATTATTAAAACCTTTCGGCGCGCCGGATTATTACCTGTATCCGGCGTTGGAAGCGATTGACCGGTTGAAAAAAGAAAATATCACTCCTCGTGAACTTGAGAAATTACTTCGTGGTTCGGAAATAAATCGAAAACTTGAACGGAATCGGGAATTATTGAAATTATATCGCGGTTACGAAACAAAATTGGAGCAACGGCGGCTCTATGATTTTAACGATATGGTGATGGAGGTAATCAAAGTGCTGGCCGCCGATCGCGATTTTCGCACCGAATTGCAGGAGGAATTTCAATATCTGCTGGCCGACGAACATCAAGACGCCAACCAGGGACAAAACGAACTTCTACATTGGTTGACCGATTTTAGCGACCGGCCCAATTTGTTTATTGTCGGCGACGCCAAGCAAGCGATTTTCCAATTTCAGGGCGCGTCGTTGGATAATTTTAATTATTTTCGTCGACTTTATCCGACGGCCAAAATAATTACTTTGACCGACAATTACCGTTCCCGCCAGTCAATTCTTGACGCCGCCCACAGTTTGATTAAATCAAGCCACGGTCTTGACCAAGCGGCGCTCGCGCCGCTTCGCGCCGCCGGCGGCGGGATCAATTCAGCCAAGATCGGCGGAATCACTTTACGGGTTTTTTCAAATGAAGCGGCCGAATTCAATTGGCTGGCGCAGTCAATCAAAGAGAAACTAAAAAGCGGCTTAACGGCCGACCGGCTGGCCGTCATTTTTCGCGACAACCGCGACGCCGAACCGATGGTTGAAATTTTTGAACAAGAAAACATCCCGTTTATCGTGGAATCGGAAACAAACGTGCTCCGCGACATTGATTTACGCAAACTAATTTTGCTGTTTAGAACCATTCATTATTTCGGCGCTGACGATTGGCTGAAACAAACGCTCCATCTTGATTTCCTAAACCTGCCGCCGCTCGCGGTCTGGCGCTTAATCACCGACGGTCAAAAACTTAAACGGCCGCTCTATGAATTGTTGCGTTCAAGTTTTCCCCGCTTTTATCAAAAATTGGAACGGTGGCATCGGCTATCCCATAATGCCAATTTCACCGATTTGTTCGGCCGCGTGCTGGCGGAATCGCATTTCCTGCCTTATCTTCTGAAGAAGGCCGCGGCGGCCGATAAATTGGAAAAACTCCATTCATTTTTCGCCGAGCTAAAAAATATCTTGAAAGCCAACCCCGATTTTATGTTAACTGATTTTATCCATTATCTCGATCTATTGGAAGAACAGCATATCGCCATTAACTTGAAGAACACCATGCCGCAAACCGGCATTCGGCTCCTGACCGCCCACAAAGCCAAGGGTTTGGAATTTGACGATGTGTATATCGTCCGGGCTTATGATGGTCATTTTGGCAATCGCCGCGCCGTCAATTTTTTCAATTTGCCGGTCCGAAATTTACCCGTGGTTGACGAAGAAGCGATTGAATCCGAACGGAAATTATTTTATGTCGCGCTGACGCGCGGTCGCTTTAACGTGGCGATAAGCTACACCCAGACTAATGACGACGGCCGACACCGTCTGCCAAGCCAGTTTTTGGAGGAGATAAATAAAAATTTAATTGAAACCGTCACTACCGCCGATTTTGAAAAATCGCCGGAAACCAAGCCGGAGAAACAATTCAAATTGCGCGCCTATCAAGGAGCTAGTTTGCGCGACAAAACTTTTTTAAATCAGCTTTTTACCGAGCGCGGCCTATCGGTCACGGCTCTGAATAATTACTTGGCCTGTCCGCTTAAATATTTTTTCAACAATCTCCTGCGCGTGACCAAGGTTCAAAGCCGGGCGCTCCTCTACGGCGTGGCGGCGCACGAGGCGTTAAAGGTTTTTTTTGACCGTTACGCCCGCGCGGACAAGACCTCCGCCCAAATGCTTGTCGCGGCCTTCGGCCGCGTCTTGTCGCGCCAGCCGCTCGCGGCGGCCGAACAAGCGGAAATTTTAGCCAAAGGCAAACGCGCGCTCACCGGCTTTTTTAAATGTTATTATCCACGCTGGCCGCGCGCCGTGATCAATGAATTCAAAGTGCGCGGTGTTTTTTTGAAACCGGATCTGCGGTTGACGGGACAGATTGATAAAATTGAATTTTTAAGCACCGGCGGACGGGAAGTAAAGGTGGTGGATTATAAAACCGGTCAGCCAAAATCTCGCCGCGAGATTTTGGGACAGAATAAAAATTCCACCGGCGATTATTGGCGCCAACTCGTTTTTTACCGTTTGCTTTTAGATAACTACGATCGGGGAAAATATCGCGCCGTCAGCAGCGAACTGGACTTTATTGAACCGAATCCCAAGGGCGAATATAAAAAAGAACGATTTGAATTAACCGATGACGCCGTGGCGGAATTGAAAGAATTAGTGGAAAAAACGGTTGCCGAAATCCGCGCCTTCAAATTTTTCCACCGCGGCTGCGCTCGGCCGAGCTGCGAGGCCTGTACCCTTTGGCGTCTGATGGGGCGAAAGTTTTAGCGAGTCACCTTTATTTATGGCCATTTTTAGGGTGGCGCATGTAAACATGACACCAGCTATTGACTTTAATTACGACCTATGTATATAATATAACAGTTCTTTGATAAGTGCTGATTCGTGTGAATTAGCCCCATATCTGCTGGTAGCAGATAAAAATTTTTCCCAATTAGGGAAGATAGGGAAGTGCTGTATGTCGCTTTGGGATATGACTTATGGGCAGATTGGTGCCGGTCTGAAAAGGTTGGGTGACTTAGCGGGCGTGACAGAGGAAGACTGGCAGAGGATGTTGACGAATGATGAGTTGGCGAAACGAGTTGGCGTTCCCTTCGTTGCCAGCCAGTCATCCGACCTCCTTCTCCTCCTCCCCCTCGATTGGACTGTCACTATCCCCGCCTCCCCCGAACCGTTCAACCCCGCCGCAAAGTTCGTGGTTGACACAAGCGAAGCCGCCGAGCTCCCCATCTCGTTTATGAGTGAAAATACTAGGCGGGCAATCGGCAATGTGGTTGAACCGCCGACGACCACAGAGACCAAACTCCACCCGCGAATTCTGCAACTAGCCGCCACGGGGGGCAAGATTGTCGAAGCTCTCGGCGGAAAAACAAGAGCCTCAATCACCCCACGAGAGGTTTACCTCTTCTTAAAAGAGGCCAACTATAACAAGTGGTACCTCTTCATTATCAATAGTTGGGTGGTCCGCGCGAGCTGGAGCGGCTGCGGTTGGCTCTTGAGCGCGCGCGTCGCTTCGAGCCCGGACAGTTGGTATGATGGCAACCTCGTTGTTGCCCGCGATTAAAGTTTCTCAAACTCTTGGCTTCGGCCTAGAGTCTTTGAAACTAAAACCCTCTGAAACTTTGCCCCGTGGCGAAAGAGTAGGAGGGTTTTTGATATAATAACACCGAGATTGATAAATGCGACGGCCAGTGAGCTTTCGCGTATCATCTCAAATTTTTGCGTGTCGAGAATTGCCTCGGGTTCATCTGCTTATTCGCCTTGGGTGAGAGCGGACGCAAAGATTTATAAAAAAAGAAAATAATCGGTACATCGTGCTGGTGGATTTCTAGATTCCACATAAGATACAACCCTAAATCTGTCAAATCACGACAGACAAAGAGTGGTGGCATAGATGGCACTGTGTATATAAATCTGTTGGGTGGTCAACGCGAACTGGAACGACAGCGGTTGGAACTTGAACGCGAACGTCGCTTCGAACCCGGACAGTTGGAATGATGGCAACCTCGTTGTTGCCCGCTATTTTTTCTTTTCTTCCGCTATCCATGCGGAAGTTTTTATCACAAATCCTTTTTTCCATCCGCCAATTATTCTACCAGTTTCTTCAATTGGCTCTCCCAATGACGTATATTGGTTGCTCGTAATTAAGTCTGTCTCCCAACATAATTGTATGAAAAACCGAAGTGAATCAGTTTTTAAAATTCCTTTATTTAACCATTCGATTTTCTCTAATCCACTGGAGAATGTGGCTAGTCTCAAAAATTCCAAAAGATCAGTGAACAGAGAATCTATCCTCGCTCCGATACCGAACTGTTCGGTTCTTGGCATATTTCTCCTGATTGGTAACCATAATTTATATATCATTTTTACTTTCTCAACTACTGGCAAAAATTGCTGCGGGGGGGGGGCTTACTGGGAAAATTTTTTTGATGCAAAAATTGGTTCACGTTTACGATCATATCATTTCGATCGAAAACTTGCTCGGTGCCTGGCGCGAATTTATCCGCGGCAAACGACACAAGCTGGACACACAGCAATTCTCTTTCCGTTTGATGGATAACCTCCTAACACTTCATCACGATTTACAAACTAGCGCTTATCACCACGGCTCATACCAGACTTTTAAAATTAACGATCCAAAACCACGAATTATCAATAAAGCAACCGTGCGTGATCGTTTAGTTCACCGCGCCGTCTACCGCCAACTCTACTGGTTCTTCCATCAGCGTTTCATTTACGATTCTTACTCTTGCCAATTAGGTAAGGGCACGCACAAGGCTTTAAATCATTTCCGCGCGCTGACTTATGAAGTAAGCCAAAACCACACGAAAACTTGTTGGGTCTTAAAGTGTGACATTAAAAAGTTCTTTGCGAGCATTGATCACCAAATTCTTAAATCAATCTTAGCTCCACACTTTAACGATCAGGACACTGTTAATCTCTTGGCCAAAATTATTGACAGTTTCCACACTGCGCCGAATGTTGGTCTACCGCTTGGTAATTTAACTTCCCAACTTTTATCCAATATTTACTTAAACCAATTTGATCAGTTTATTAAGCACGAATTAAAAGTTAAACATTATATTCGTTACGCTGATGACTTTGTGATTTTATCTCAAAATAAACCAAGATTAGAAAACTTGCTAACAAGCATCGCGAGTTTTCTGGAAACTAATCTTCGCTTGCAGCTGCACCACGACAAAATCTTTCTTCAAACCATTGCTGCTGGCGTTGATTTTCTGGGCTGGGTGCACTTTTCAGATCATCGAGTGTTGAGAACAAGAACGAAAAGACGAATGTGGCGGAAGTTAAAAGAAATTCCAAGTAAGCTAGTCAGAATTCAATCTTATTTGGGAATGCTAGGGTGGGGAAATAGTCATAAGTTGCAAGAATATTTATCTCGTATCCAGCAACCGGCGGCTGATTAAAACGCTCGCGAGAATAAGCAGAGCCAAGATGGTGAAAAGTTGCGGCAGGGGGATAATTTTGAGCAATAAAAAAGTGGCCACCGAACCGACGAGATATGAAGCGGGGGCCAAAAGACGCGAACGGCTGATCGCGTCAATGTCGCCCGCGGTCACATGTTTGAACAAATAAGTTTCCTTCATTGATTCCCAGGCGCTCGCGCCGACGCGCGTGAGGAAAAGTA
>JBBUAW010000009.1:0-2482 GCA_038058475.1 Patescibacteria group bacterium
CCTTCGTCAAACTTCCACCAACCCACTAGACCGGAATCCGCGCCTTCAAGAGCCGCGGCCATTTGAGATCGCGCGGGAATGGATTGGATGGCTTGAGTGGCGATTGAGGAAAGTTCCGAAAGTTTTTGGTTTGAGTCGTTGATGAGTGTCAGTGCCAGGAGAAAACTCGCGAGCAGGAGAGCGATGCCGTGGTGAGTTTTGATGTGAGAGAACATATAATTTTATCTGCCCATATTATAAAGCTGTTTAATCTCAGTAGTTGAGAGAATACGACTATATATACGAGCATCATCTATCAAACCATCAAAAGCATTACCTGTTGCCACAGCCCTCCCTATATAATCAGGATTTACCGTAGAGGCAGGAGTACCACTATTTTGATTTGCAGTACCAGAAAGAATTCCATTTATATATATATTTGCATTTGCTGTTGTCGCGGAAGTCCTAGTCACGGTGACAAAATTCCATTTATTTGGAAGAAAACTACCGCTTGCTGATACAGCAGAACTCGTCTCATTGTCGCTTGAGAAATAGAGTCTTCCGCCTCCAATATTCTGAACTCTTAAAGCAAACTTTCCATTGGAGATTATCCTACCAACACCTCCTCCACCAAAACTGTTCATTTTAACCCAAGCTGAAAAAGTAATGCCACCAACCCCAATCAAATCCGATGCGGTAACTACATAAGCGTTGTCATTATTCGCAAACTTCAACCCCTGCCCGATTTTGCCGGCGGCAGTGGCGATTGATTGAGTCATACTGGTGAGTGTTCCAGTATTGTTATTGCCACTTTTGTCCAGCGTCGTGGCGGCCGTGGAGGAAGTCCAGACAGTGTCTTTGCCATCCATTGTCCAGTAACCGACGAGACCAGAGGTTAAGTTCTTGAGGGGAGAGACGTTAAGATGGGAGTTAGAGCCTAGGTTATAGAGGGCGGTGATTTCGGTTGCCGACAGCGCGCGGTTGTAAATACGCATATCATCAAGTAAGGCGTTAAGTGGTAATAGAGGTGATCCGTTGTTATTTCCCTCTCCAATCCATGTCTTGTAAATAGAGTTCCCAGTAGATAATGTACCCAATGAAGTCGGACAGGTTGTCGTCTTTTCTACACCATCCACATAGAAAGTCGGATTTGAATTATTTGCAGTAACAATAACATGATGCCACTTTGTATCCAAAATCGTCGCATTATTATCACTATGACAATCAAGAAATATCGCAGTACCATTTGCCAGTGCCATTCTGAGTGCTTTTTGACCATTGGTTGTATTAATGGTTTCCCACATAAAGAAGAATCCTTTTGGAATAGACAATACATTGCTTATCAACACCTGGCGACTCGTAAGACTATTCAATTTAACCCATACTGAAATAGTAAACACAGCAGTATTTTGAATAAAACTATATACACTATTATTGTCATTCAAATTTACATAACTATTCACCCCATTAAACTTCAAACCTTGCCCGATTTTGCCGGCGGCAGTGGCGATTGATTGAGTCATACTGGTCAAAGTACCGGTGTTGTTATTGCCACTTTTGTCCAGCGTCGTGGCGGCCGTGGAGGAAGTCCAGACAGTGTCTTTGCCATCCATTGTCCAGTAACCGACGAGACCGGAGGTTAAGTTCTTGAGGGGGGAGACGTTGAGGTGAGAGTTAGAACCTAGGTTATAGAGGGCGGTAACTTCCGCGGCGGACAGGGCGCGGTTATAGACGCGGACATCGTCGAGAGAACCATTAAAATATCCGGCATTACACACAGTTGATCCGTGTGTTGAGCCGATATTGAAATTCTTGCCAGATTGCTGAAGAGCGCCAAAGTTCGCGGATGTGTCACTATCTACTTGCGTGCCATTCAAATAAAAACGAGTCGTATCCGTACCATTATACATGCCAACGAGATGACTCCATTTACCGTTTGGTACTGCATTACTTGCAGTTTGTGATAGTAAGATCGCAGTGGTATTGCCAACGGCAAAACCCATTCTATTAGTTCCAACATCATATAAATGGTACTGTTGAGTTGATTGCGCGCCGGAAACTGTACTTTTTGCGGCGATTGACTTGCCGAACGCCGAAGAATTCGGCTTTATCCAGGCAGACACAGTTACGGCTCCTGTGATATCAAGAGAGGCGGGAAGTCCTGCGTCTACACAATCATTTGTCCCGTCAAACCTTAACCCTTGCCCGATTTTGCCGGCGGCAGTGGCGATTGATTGAGTCATACTGGTCAAAGTACCGGTGTTGTTATTGCCACTTTTGTCCAGCGTCGTGGCGGCCGTGGAGGAAGTCCAGACAGTGTCTTTGCCATCCATTGTCCAGTAACCGACGAGACCGGAGGTTAAGTTCTTGAGGGGGGAGATGTTGAGAGCCGCATTTGAATTTTTAGGAAAAAGAAAAAAGGCAAAAGAAAATACCAAGCTGAAAAACAGAAGGACGAGAAAATATTTTTTTGGGTTTTTTATTTTCATTTAATTTTTCTAAC